>JAUZPT010000039.1 GCA_030705745.1 Bacillota bacterium
AGGAACTCACCCTTCAAGTCGGTCATATTCCATCCGCCGTTCCGTGATACCATGTGAGCCAAAAAAGACCAATGTATTTCGGGATGATTATTATAAAAATCTAGATACGCTTTTGTTCTTGTCAGATTATTACGATTGAATTTCTTTGTTTTCTCCTTGATCTGGTTAACCAACTTATGTTCATCGGAGGTAAGAGTTCTTTTTTTAACGGACGTGTTTTTTAAATCTTTTTTAAGTTCGAGCAAGGATTTACTTAAGGGCATTTGAAATATATCTTTGTAAAAACTCCAAATGAACTTCACCTCCATTTAAGATTACTCTCTTTCTTCATTAATTTATTAATGATAATAATATTAAATGAACAAAATCGAACGTGAAAATTTTCGTTCTTTTATAAATGGGTGCACGTGAAAATGCCCATCATCACGCTTATGATGGACAAAACGAGGAGGGTACACGCGAAAAATGTCCATCATGCAACTCATGATGGACAAAAATTAAGTTCTCCTCATTTTCCTAAATGTTCCTCTGATAAAAACAGCTTACTATAAATCCACCGATATAGCACAATCATAATTGCCGAAAGAGAAGTGGAATAAAAGAGATTCCAAAAAGGAGCGATATGAAGATACCCTAAATGGACGAGTGCGATGTCTATAAAACAGTTACTCGCCAATAATAAGCCATATCCATACCAGCGAAAACGATAAAAAATGCCGATGGTAACAAAAATAGAAAACACAAAAGTTGCAACAGCGTTACCGGCAATATGGTCACGGATAGGGTCTGAAAACCATCCGGGAGAATATAAATTCGTGTGAAAAAGGGCAACTCGATAAAATGTCACCGTATCTTCGATGAAAACAATGCATAAATACATCGTCCAAAACTTTACGGAATTTCTCGGACGATCAAGCATTGTCTGCCATTTCAACGTTGAAAAAAAGCAAGCGAGCAAAAAAATAAACGTATAAAAGTAATTCCACCAATGTTGAACATAAAGTCCAAAGCGAACAAACATCCATTCAATGCCGATTAACAAGAGTGCTGAAAGGAAATACCAAACGAAAGATAAATTAAAGGATGTGAGAAAAACAGCAATCATCGGTACAGCCATCGCCTGAGAAACGCTTGATCCATAAAAATAATCGAACCATTTTTCATCGAAAAAATGTGGATGGTACGAATAAGCATTTCCTAATACGAAGACTAAGTAATCAAATATATAAGACAGGCCAGTAATAAAAAAATAAACGGAAAAAACCTTGGATTTGTCTTTTTTTGCTTAGTGTATATATAAATAATAGCGCTGCGAGAATAGTGAGTAGAAAAAACCAAATATAATTGGGCATAAATTCCCACCCTGAATGGATTTGATTATAATAGTTTTCCCAAATCCGCAGTGAATTATGATTCAATAATTAAACTTACCATTATTCGTTTTCTACAACGTAAAAACTTTTTAATTTCTCAAACAACGAAAAAAAAAAAACAAGCCGGTTAACCGGCCTGTTTAACAAACGTTTGAACTGGTGTTGCTTTTCTTTGGTAATAATACCAATTCAACACAAGTGAGATGACATAAAATCCGATGAAGAAGTAAAAAGCTGTTACTGGTGTTCCTGTTGCTTTTACTGACCATCCAAATAATTTTGGAATGAAGAATGAACCATATGCGGCGAATGCTGCTGTAAATCCCAAAACTGGAGCCGCTTCTTTAGGAATGAAGATGTTAGGAATCATTTGAAACGTTGAGCCTGAGCCGATGCCTGCTGCCAAGAACAAGACAAGGAAGGATGCAAGGAAACCTCCAAACTGTTTATCGCCCAAGAAATGTATTACTCCAGTTGCACCAAGGCCCATAACAATCAATACATAAGCTGTAACTCTTGCTCCACCAAATTTATCGGCAATCCAGCCACCAACTGGCCTTGCAGCCGCAGCAACCAACGCACCAAGAAACGCAAGCGAAACGTGTTCAGGAAACTGAGATTTCAATAATAAAGGGAACGCTGCAGAATAACCAATAAATGATCCAAATGTTGCTACATATAGAACCGTCATGATCCAAGTATGCTTGCGTTTTACGATAACGAATTGTTCTGATACAGATTGTTTTGCATTTGGAAGATTATCCATTCCGAAAAATGAGAGTACAGTCATAATAACAATAGGGATGACCCAGATGAAAGCTGCATTTTGTAACCATACATGTTGACCTGTTGATAAAACCTGTTTAGCACCAACTAAAGCAAAAGTGCTTGAAGTGATGATTAAAGGTGTAACAAATTGGACGACTGAAACGCCCAGATTGCCTAAACCGCCGTTAATTCCAAGTGCTGTTCCTTTTTCTTTTTTCGGAAAAAAGAAACTGATGTTTGCAAGTGAAGAGGAGAAGCTTCCTCCGCCAAGTCCACATAACGCGGCTAGCAAAAGCATGATTGAAAAAGGTGTTTCAGGATTTTGTACAGCAAAGCCGATTCCTGTTGCCGGTATTACGAGCAAACCTGTTGAGATGACAGTCCAGTTTTTTCCGCCGATGGATCCGACGGCAAAGGTATAAAAGAATCGAAGGGTTGCACCGACAAGGCCGGGAATCGCTGCTAATGAAAACAACTGTTCCTCCGTAAAATGAAAGCCGATGTCATTCAAGCGTACCGCAACAACTGACCAAATTTGCCACACGATAAATGCAAGCATTAAGGATGGAACAGAAATCCACAGGTTTCGTCTCGCGTGTTTTTTTCCTTCTTTGTTCCAGAATTTTTCATCTTCTGGATTCCAATAATTGATTCTAGCCATGATATTTTCCTCCCATATATTGATTAATGTTTAAATGGTTTGTTGTTTATATCGTTATCTTAAAGGCATTCTACCTTGAAAATTGTGACGTACGTCACAAAAGTCGTGAAGGAAATGTGAACACATCTTCTTCGTCAAAAAGTTGTAACGATTATTCCGATTTCTGTAAAACGTGAAAATGATAGTTGGAAAATAGGGGTTTTTCTTTTGGATTTTGGGGGTACACTACAAACAACTACAAGAGGAAGGATGTTGTTATATGCTTTGGACCATAGTAGCGATATTACTCGTCATGTGGGTTTTAGGTCTCGTATTTCACATTGCCGGAGGCTTAATCCATTTTCTATTGGTAGCGGCTGTTATCGTATTTATCTTTAATTTCATAAAAGGCCGCGCGCGACCTTAGATAAAAATGAAAGAAGACTTTCCGTTATAGGGAAGTCTATTTTTTTTCGAAATAAGTCATGCTCGTTTCCATTTTCATTTCGATGATCTACATATATATCAGTTACTTGCTCTAAAAATTTAACAAAGTTGGGATGAGGACTCACTTATTTTAATAAAGGGGTCCTTTTTTCTCATCATACATTTCACATTAAAGTTCGATTAAAATTCTCTGTTTTTTGTTTAATGTTAAGCAGAATGGATACATTTAAAAGGATGGCCCTATCATTTTCGATATAAAGTATAAATTTTTTAACATTAAAAACTGTCTAGCGCAAGCGCCTAGCCCCTTTGGGTCATAAGCTAAATCACTTCAGAAATCAGGATTTCCTGCGTGATTCGTCTTATGCCTTTTGGGGTTGACCAAGGCGCTTGCGCTTTTCGATTGGAGGGATTGCATTGGAAAACGTACTCATTTTATTTTCCGAAATCGGAGAAAACACAAAAAAAATACTCGATGAAACGAAGAAATCGACAAATCCTCTCGCTGTTATTTACAGGACGACACTAGAGGAACAGCTTCATGCAATCAAAGATCTGATGCCTTTTTTAAAGAAAAACAAACCGAATCTGGAAGAAATTAAGAAAGCGCTTTCTATTGTTTATCATGATGATGACATATCTGAAACCACATACAGAGCATGGAAACGCGCGATACATTGGCAAGACGAATCACATCTATATTCAACAGAAGAAATCGATTTATTTTTTCAAAAAAACAAGAAAAACCTTAAAGATGCAGCGAAAGAGTTACTAGGCTTGTATGATTCTGAAAAAATAAAATACATCGTACCAACTTTTTATTTTAATCATTCACAGAAGGGGTGAGAGGGAATGTCATGGCAAAATGAGCGCATTGATCTAAATGTTTACAGCCAAGGCGAGGTCGATAAATGGGTGTATAGTACATGCAATATTTGTTCTGTAGGCTGCGGGTGCCATATTGCAGTAAAAAATGAAAAAATAGTGGGGATTAAAGGTAATCCTTCGCATCCAATTAACAGAGGCCGGCTTGGGCCAAAGGGAGAGCATCAATGGCAGGCAAACAATAGTCCAGACCGATTAGTTACGCCTCTCATCCGAAATCGAGAAGGTGAACTTATCCCATCCACATGGGATGAAGCAATGAATGTGATCGTCTCAAAAACGAAGGAAGTGTTAAAAGAAAAAGGCGGAAACGGCATCGCTATATATTCTACGGGACAAGGCTTCCTCGAGGGTTATTATACGATTGCAAAAATTGGACGTGCAGGCCTCGGTACGCATTTGCTCGATGCGAATACTCGACTCTGCACGGCGACGACCGAATTTTGTCTGCTGCAATCATTTGGTTCGGACGGCGTACCCGCATCCTTTGATGATATTGACGTGACTGAAACGCTGCTTCTATTTGGGCATAATCCTGCGGAAACTGGTACGGTTCTCTTTGAACGGATCATGGAACGAAAGAAAAGAGTCGGCAAACCGTATATCATTGTGGTAGATCCGCGACAAACACTAACAGCAAGGGAAGCTGATTTACATTTACAGCTTTATCCCGGAACGAATGTAGCGCTATTAAACGGATTGCTAAATTTTATTATAAAAAATGATCTTATAGACCGTGACTTCATAGACAACCATACGATCGGCTACGAAAAAATGAGAGCTTCACTTAAAGAATGGACGCTTGAGCAGACAGCAGAAATTACTGGTATTCCTGAAGATTTGTTGCATACAGCCGCGAAGCGCCTTGGTAATACTTCTTCACTCGTCACCACAACTTTACAAGGAATTTATCAAAGTGCTGATGCGACAACCGCATGTGTAGCAATAAATAATATGCATTTGGTTCGCGGGCTGATAGGGAAACCTGGGTGTGGCCCTTTGCATATGGCTGGACAGCCGAGTTCCTCCGCCAATCGAACTGCCGGAGGGGTTGGAACTTATCCGGCTAACCGCAATTCTAGCAATCCTATGCACATTCAGGAAATGGCAAAGCTATGGAATGTTGAGGAAAGCATGTTGCCTGTCGGTCCTGAAAAAGGTATTGAAGAACAAATTGAAATGATGGAAAATGGAGAAATTGGATTATTTTGGAATATTGGCACGAATCCGATGGTATCTTTGCCAAACCGAAGGAGAGCAAGGAAAGCGTTTGAAAATACATTCGTCGTCGTGCAAGATCCTTTTATAACCGAGACGTCAGCCGTTGCCGATGTCATTCTACCTGCTGCGCTTTGGGGCGAAAAGGAAGGTACGATGGAAAACGCGGATCGAACAATAAACCTGCTTCGTAAAGCGGTTGAACCTCCAAACGGCGTCAAATCGGATTTTAATATTCTCCTTGATTTTGCAAAAAGAATGGACTTTAGAGATCTTGATGGAGGTTCCCTTATCAAGTATACGACTCCTGAGGAATGCTTTGAAGAATGGAAGACGATTACTGTTGGGCGTCCATGTGAAATGACTGGGATCACATATGATAAATTGGAACAACACAATGGCCTTCGCTGGCCGGTAAATGAAAAAAATCCGGAAGGAAAGGTCCGCCTATATGAAGATTTTAACTTTCATACGAAAGTGGATGACGCTCAGTCCTTTACAAAGAATCAATTCACAGGAAGGCCGCTTACCCAAGAGGAATATGAAAAGCTTGAAGCAAATGGGCGTGCCATTCTTCACCCAACTGTATATTTGCGACCAGCCGAAGTTCCAAATTCGAATTACCCTTTGTGGCTAACCACAGGAAGGCTTGTATGGCATTGGCATACAAGAACGAAAACAGCGCGATCGCCTTATCTGCAGGCTGCAGCCCCGAATGCGTATGCGGAAATAAATGTGGAGGATGCCACAAAACTTGGGTTAGTAGAAGGAGAATATATTAAAATCTCCTCTCCGCGAGGCGAAATTGAAGTCCCTGCCCGCATAGGCAATTGCGTTCAAAAAGGATTGGTCTTTGTGCCGTTTCACTTTGGGAGTTGGGATAAACGGGAATCTGCGAATGAACTGACTGCAGATTTCACGGATCCGCTTTCAAAACAACCGACATTTAAACAATCTTCCTGCCGAATCGAAAAAATTAGAACAGCCCATGTCGTTTCCGTCAATCAAGGCATCGAATCCATTGCAAAACAATTTGGTATTAATGTGGAGAACTTAAAAAAAGCGAATGGACTACACTCATTATCTGAGGTGGAAGCAGGTACAAAGTTAGAAATCCCACTCTCCATCATTAATGTACCCATACCTGAATATTTGCCGTTTAAATAGTCGAAAACCTTCACCTGAATAAGGCGAAGGTTTTTATCCTTTTAAATAGGGCGTTAGGTTTATTATTATTTCTTCAAGTTTTGCTGCATTATTTTGATACATACATTGTGCGCTTTCATTGTCTGTTTCTAGAGAAAATGATTCAAGGTCTGCCTGGCATTTTTTCATTGTCCCAAGTAATAATGGTCGAACTTGTGGAGTTGGGGTCTTTATTTTATCGTCATATATATCCACTGTGAGCTCGCCGTACGAATCAATCTGTCCAAAAAAAACATTTTCCAGCGTCAAATTGTTTTTTTCAAGCTCTGTATACAGCCAACCGCGGCTCTTTCCGGAAGAACGCAGTGCTTCATCAAGGATACTGCCATCCATGATCACTGTTTGTGTTTCTTTTTCCTGTGCGACTATCATGTTTATATCCTTCGGGGTAAGCGGCTGATTTTCTTTCTTTAATAATACGCTTAATGTTCCACGAGGCTCCAGCACAGCAAATTCAACGTCAGCGGTCTTAAAAATATCTTTGGCACGAAGAAGGGCGGACATTTCGTCAATTGTGTATTTTTCTTTCTTTAAATTATCTTCCAAAATTTTGCCGTCCTTAATAATTACCGTACCTCGGCCCTCAACAATATCTCGAAAGGATTTACTTTTTAAAGAGAAAAAGTCTACAAGCAAAGTGAGTAATCCGAAAGAGAGTATGCCAAGGGCACCATGAATAATATTACTTTCCAATCCGGTGATTACTTCACCTGCAATGCTACCGATTGTTATTCCTGAGACGTACTCAAAGAATGATAATTCAGATATTTGTTTTTTCCCGAGCATTTTAGTGGTTAAAAACAAAATTATCAAAAATAATAATGAACGCAAGATAATAGCGACCCATCCTGGCATTTTAGCTCACCCCATTTTGATTTACCCTTTGTACTGCGGCTCTTCACTCTGCATAATTAAAATTCTTTTTTGAAGATCGCTCTTGATTTCACCTATGGTAATCATCGATTCGTGAAAAACTCTTTGTGCAGCTTCATCTCGGGAGTTTAACGCCATTATCGAAAGTTGGGTTTCGATTCCTTTTAAATTAACAAAGCATTGCTGTACGTTGGAAACCACTGTCACAGATACTCATTCCCCTTTCAGTGTGGGAAAAGGCTGGCAAAGAGCCAGCCCTCTCTATTTTATTGCTTGTACTGTGGTTCTTCTTGTTCAATTTCCTGAAGGCGTGGTTCGACACTTTCGATAATCGATTGTGTTTGCTGTGCGGCTGTCTGAAATAATTGCTTCGCATTCGTGTTATCCGTTGCTAAAGCAAAGGTTTCAAGATTTGCCTGAGCACCTTTAAGACCAGCAATCGTTTGCTTCAATTGAGTTCCAACTGTCATTTCTTTTCTCCTCCTTTTAATTAGATACAAAAATAGTTTGTCACTATTATTTTTCATCATGCATGGTAAAAATTGAAATGCCGTTTCTTCTAATTCAAAGGTAATATGTAATGGCTTGGGTGAATGAATATAATTCTAAATTTTCTCATTTAACTGTTTTTTCAATACCAAAAAAACAGTATAGTGGAAAATATAGAGGAGTGGTGAAATGTTTGGACAAACGAAGTATGAATGCAGAGTAGAGTGGGGAATGAGGGGAGCACGTGAAGCGGCAGAACGTGGAGATATCGTTATCATCGTCGATGTGTTGAGTTTTTCAACAACGGTTGTTACCGGCGTGCACTTTGGAGCGGTGATTTATCCTTACCCTCCTTCTAAAAACGGGGAAGACCAACAATATGCAAAACAGGTACAAGCGGAGGTCGTAGCTGGCCGTTCTGAGGGCAAACGTCTCCAAAGGCCATCTTTATCTCCGGTTTCATTTAATGCCAACCATGGTAATAAAAAGTATATACTGTGCTCGTTAAATGGTTCACGTTGCAGCTGGATAGCCAAAAAAGTTCCTGCCCTTTTGGCCGGGTGTCTTTTAAATGTCTCGGCAGTTGCCGAGGCGGCTAATCAACTCCGCTCGGATACAGGCGCGTCAGTGACGGTAGTCCCTTGCGGCGAGCACTGGGACGGTGTTAAGGAAGGGGAAAACACTATGCGTCCTTCGATCGAAGACTATCTTGGTGCCGGAGCGATACTATCAAAGCTAAAAGGTTCAAAATCACCAGAAGCAGATGTATGCGAAGGAGCATTCCAATCATCAAAAAAGCGATTAGGTGAATTAATATGGGAAAGCGGTAGCGGCATGGAACTGAGAGAGAGAGGGTTTGGAGAAGATGTTCTCCACGCTGCCAGGCTTGATGTTTTCAATACTGTTCCATTTTTAGTCGATAATTATTTTAAAAATTTATCAAGTGGACAACAGGAAAATTTAACATAGCGAAAAAACTAAAAAGAGAGTTAAAACCCGAAATTGTGGATTCCGGGTTTTTTGTGTATTTTCGGTTTTATTGCAAATGATTTCCTTTGGTGATAAAACATTTTCATTGACATACTACAGATATAGTAGTTATAATTCATTCTTAAAGCGGAAATTTCGTATACGAAATGTTTCGGTTGGAAAGGTAAATGATGAATGTGAGGAGGAAGGCATGTACGCTCTAAATAATGAAATTTTGGAGTCTTTTTCGGAAATTAATAAAGCGATTTATCAACTAATTAAGGTAGATGCCGATCGTATTGGAATAACGGTTGTCCAATTAAAGGCGCTATACAAGCTTTCATCTTCCCCAGATATCGGTTTGGGAGAGTTGGCAGAGAAGCTTCGGTTGACAAATAGCACTGTCAGCGGTGTTATCGACCGTCTTGTCCAAAATGGCTTCGTCGAAAGAATTGTTCCTCCGGAAAACCGCCGAGCCATTTCAATACATTTAACCCAAAAAGGGAAACATAGTCTTGAAACTCTTTTGTCATCCGATTCCAATCTGGTAAAAAAGATGAAGGATGTCATGGATTTACCTGAAGAAGAAATAAAGCATCTTTTACAATTGCATAAATTGGTGCTTTCAAAATTAACACTCAAGGAGGAAGTTTAAGAGATGAACGCAAGAAGATTAATTTTGTTTAATGTATTATTATTAATTATTTTAGTTGGTGGGGGATTGGCAGGATACTCCTACTATAATAAGTCGGTCAATTACCTTACGACTGACAATGCTCAAATTACAGGGCAGCAAGTAACCATTGCCGCCCCAGCGAATGGCAAACTGACAAATTGGAACGGGAATATGGGTGACAAATTCAACAAGGGTGACCAAATTGGTGCCGTTATGGCTGCACCAATGAGCCCAACTGCCGGCCCAACAGAAGTAAAAATCACCGTTCCCCAGAATGGAACGGTTGTTCAGACAAATGCAGTAAAAGATTCATTTGTAGCTGCTGGAACTCCGCTTGCTCAAATGTTCGACATGGACAAGCTGTGGGTAACCGCGAATATTGAAGAAACATTGATCAATGACATTGCTGTCGGCCAGGATGTTGATGTTTACGTTGACGCATTTCCAAATGATACGTTAAAAGGAAAAGTAGAAAAAATCGGTTTGGCCACTTCAGGAACATTTTCTTTACTACCAAGCACAAACAGCACAGGAAACTATACTAAAGTGACACAGGTTCTTCCGGTAAAAATTTCACTTGATGACTATAAAGGACTGGAACTAGCGCCAGGTATGAACGTGACAGTGCGAATTCATAAGTAGGTGATGAAATGTCAATTTATATCACGGTTTACGTCCTAATCAGCATTGCGCTGATCGCCTTCATTAATTTTATGATAGTAAAAAGAAGGCGCCGAATGGAAAGAGAAGAGCGCCGAAAACCATATCTGCAACAGGAAAAAAATTCGGCAAAAGATTTAAATAATAATGTAAATGAGATGCTTGAAAAATCAGCCATAACTGAGCCTGCACTCGAATATGTGGAAGGTCATGTTACGGCTGCAACGGATAAAAAAGAAAAAATCGAAAAACCAAGAAGAACGAGAGGTAAGGATTCTGAAAAAGAAGGCGGTAATACTAAAATTCTTGCTGCTCTGTTGCTCGGGGCATTTGTCGCGATCTTAAATCAAACCCTTCTCAACGTGGCAATTCCGCATATCATGGCTGATTTGAATGTTTCAGCAAATACGGTTCAATGGCTGTCCACAGGATATATGCTTGTGAATGGGATTTTCATCCCGGTAACAGCATTCTTAATCGAAAAGTTCGGAACAAGAAAATTGTTTTTTACTTCTGTCTTATTGTTTACAATCGGTTCGGTTATTTGTTCTTTATCTACGAACTTTGGCATGTTAATGACTGGACGAGTTGTTCAGGCGTCTGGGGCGGGTATTATCATGCCGCTTATGATGACGGTTTTCTTCACAATTTTCCCACCAGAAAAGCGTGGAACCGCAATGGGCATAATGGGGGTCGTAATGCTATTCGCACCAGCATTGGGACCAACCCTTTCCGGATGGATTGTTGAACATTACTCTTGGAGACTATTGTTTGACGTCGTTATTCCAATAGGTATACTAGATCTCATCCTCACGTATTTATGGATGAGAGATGTGACAGAAATAACAAACCCCAAATTTGATTTTCCGGGCCTGTTATTTTCAACATTAGGTTTTGGTTTCCTATTGTATGGATTTAGCGAGGCCGGAAGCGATGGTTGGACAAGTTCAACTGTTTTATCTTGTATTACTATTGGACTTTTGTCTTTGATTGCATTCATTTGGAGAGAATTGACTACTGAGAAACCAATGCTTGAACTCCGGGTGTTTAAATATGATATTTTTGCGTTAACGACTGTTGTCAGCATGATCATTAACATCTCCATGTTTGGGGCGATGATTTTGCTTCCGATTTATTTGCAAAATATCAGGGGCTTTACACCGTTTCAATCAGGTTTACTGCTTCTTCCAGGGGCACTGATAATGGGTATTATGTCACCGATCGCTGGAGCGATGTTCGACCGCATTGGCGCAAGACCTCTTGCGGTGATCGGTTTAACGATAACTGTTATCACAACATGGCAATTTAGTCATCTGACTATGTCTACTTCCTATTACCATATTATGTTTCTGTACGTAATGCGGATGTTTGGAATGTCCTTCCTGATGATGACAGTCATGACCGAAGGCCTGAATCAGCTGCCACGCCACTTAGCCGCGCATGGAACAGCTGCTTCCAATACTGCCAGGCAGGTGGCAGGAAGTATAGGGACTGCGTTTCTTGTTACCGTCATGTCTACAAGAATGAATTTTCATGCAGGAGAATATGCAAATGTAATTACTTCTGCGAATCCGAATATTGCAGGTACGTTTGCAGGAATCGGACAAGGGCTTTCGGTATTGACACAACTTCCGTCAGCAGCTGGAAGCAGCCTTGCAACCTTACTGATTTACGGACAAACAATGAAGCAGGCAACGATCGATGGGTTAAATGATTCATTTATCGTTGCGACGATTACTGCGGTGGTTGCTTTGTTATTATCGTTATTTATCAAGCGTGCAAAAATTAATCGCGGGTAATTTATTTTTGTTTTTGACAAAAATTCATTCCAAAGTTCACTTCAATAAAAAAACACATTAGCACTTATTACAGAGCTAATGTGTTTTTTCTATATTCTCAATTGTTTTTCTTTGTCTTATTAATTCAATTTAAAGATTGAATTGTATATACTGTTAAAAAGCAAGAGGGAGGATTTACATGGATAGTACAGATTTAAGCGAGCTTAATTACATAATTGAAAAAAAAATTCAGCATCGAAAGCTTTCACGAAGAAAAATTATCCAACGGATTTTATTCATAGCACTTGGGGCGTGTATGATGGCGGTTGGACTTGAGATTTTTCTAGTCCCAAATCATGTTATTGACGGTG
This sequence comes from Bacillota bacterium, assembly GCA_030705745.1. Classification (GTDB taxonomy): domain Bacteria; phylum Bacillota; class Bacilli; order Bacillales; family Cytobacillaceae; genus Neobacillus_A. The sequence goes on from JAUZPT010000039.1 coordinate 12,354, forward strand.
GGATTACCGGAATATCCATCATGCTATCATACATAACAGGCTGGAATCTTGGCATATTTATTTTTCTGCTGAACATTCCGTTTTTTTTAATCGGGTATAAGTTAATAGGTAAAACCTTTGCTTTTTCAACGATGTTTGGGATTATCGTCCTGTCAATCGCTACTGCAATTCTTCATACTGTACATTCTTTCACACAAGATATATTGCTTGCCTCTGTTTTTGGAGGAATTGTACTTGGTATTGGCGTAGGAATAGTCATTCGTTATGGTGGTTCACTCGATGGAACCGAAATTCTGGCCATTTTATTTAATGAAAAACTGCCTTTTTCTGTAGGCGAGATCATCATGTTTTTAAATTTATTCATCCTTGGCAGCGCTGGTTTTGTTTTTACATGGGATCGTGCCATGTACTCATTAATCGCATATTTCGTCGCGTTTAAAACCATCGATATTACCATTACCGGGCTTGATGAATCAAAATCGGATTGGATAATCAGCGATCATGCCCACCTCATTGGTGAAGCAATCCTGGCACGCTTAGGCCGAGGAGTTACGTATATAAACGGAGAAGGAGCTTATTCAGGAGAAGATAAAAAAGTCATTTTTTGCGTCATTAGCCGATTGGAAGAGGCCAAATTAAAAGATATCGTTACAGATAACGATCCTTCCGCTTTTCTTGCTGTCGCGGATATTGCTGAAGTTAGAGGAGGAAGATTCAAGAAGAAGGGCATTCATTAAAATCGCACAAATCAGAAAAATAAATAAAAATATGCAAAAACGCTTATATTTCAACGTTCATAATGTTGGATTGAAGCGTTTTTTGTCATTTTATGAGAAATGGGCGCATCATAATTTGTCGTACTCTGCGCTTGCCTCGGAAATAAATTTGTAGTTTTGGGGAATAAAATGCCTCTAAAAAAATATGCTTGTTGCCATTGGCACAATTGCCCACACCAGAATACTTATATTGTGAGAGATAATCTGGGGAGGTGGGTTGTGTGAGTTTTTTGTATGTGGCTCTAGGTGATTCTTTGTCAGTTGGAGTAGGGACTACGTTTTTTTCACCCGGTTTTGTACAGCGTTTTCGAAGAAGTGCTGAACGGGTACTG
>JAUZPT010000390.1 GCA_030705745.1 Bacillota bacterium
CAAGGGCTTTCCCAGTAAATTTCCCCTTCTTTTGCCGACTTCCATAAAGCAAAATCGAGTGCATCCTGCTTTTTTTCACCAACTTCAATGCGTGCGCCCAATCTTAATTCATCTACCGACTGATGTGAAAGTTTTCCGTATCCATCAAATTTTCTTGTACGATAATAAACATCGCCATTCGACTCGTACGCAAAGCCCTTTTCTATCAGCTTGCTGATAAACTCAATAATTATATCCATGTTTTCCATTACACGAGGATGGGCATCCGCTCTTTTGCAGCCTAACGCCGATACATCCTCGAAATAGGCATCAATAAACTTTTGAGCGATGGTCGGTACATCTTCACCAAGCTGGTTTGCCGCACGAATTAGTTTATCATCCACATCCGTGAAGTTCGAAACGAATTGGACATCGTATCCTCGATATTCGAAATAGCGTCTTACGGTATCAAATACGATGGCAGGACGTGCATTACCAATGTGAATATAATTGTAAACAGTGGGTCCGCAAACGTACATTTTTACTTTACCCTCTTCTATCGGGTTAAAAAGTTCTTTTTTTCGAGTTAGCGTATTATACAGCTGAATGGCCATTTATCTGGCTCCTTTCATCCTTCAATTGTGATAGTTCTTGTTTTAACTGTAAAAGCTCCGTTTCAAGCTCTTTAAACCGATCGGCAATTGGATCGGGCAAATCGCAATGGTTCAAATCCTTTTTTATCTTAACCCCATCCCTGATAACAACCTTTCCAGGTACCCCAACAACGGTGGAATTAGGGGGAACGTCCTTTAATACAACAGAACCAGCGCCGATTTTGGAATTCTCTTCAATCGTGATCGATCCAAGTACTTTTGCACCCGTAGCAATGAGTGCATTATCCTTGATCGTCGGATGGCGCTTTCCTTTTTCCTTGCCTGTTCCTCCGAGCGTCACGCCCTGGAAAACAGTCACATTATCACCGATCTCGCATGTTTCTCCGATCACCACACCCATGCCGTGGTCAATGAAAAATCTACGTCCGATTTTTGCGCCTGGATGGATTTCGATGCCTGTAAAAAACCTGCTCGCCTGCGAAATTACTCTGGCCAGGAAATAGAATTTACGCTTGTATAAACTGTGGGCGACACGATGAGACCATATCGCATGTAACCCTGAATACGTTAAAATCACTTCTAAATACGTTCTGGCAGCAGGGTCCTGTTCAAAGACAACCTCGATGTCTTCCTTCACCTTTTTAAACAAAGTTTTTCCCCCTTGCTTGATATTATTTCTTTAAAAAACAAAAAACGCCCCTGTCATAATGACAGAGACGCTGAAGGCGCGGTTCCACTCTGATTAGATTGCCTAAGAAACAACAATCTCAACTCTAACCATGTAACGGATGGCTCCGCCCATATTTACTAATTGCTGTGACTGCAATTTTCAAAATGGGGCTCAGAGGTGCACTTCAAAAAACGAGAGGCTTGAACCACTTTCAGCCGATGGTGGTTCTCTCTTTTCAAGCATCATTTTTTTACTTTTCCTCATCTACACTTTTCACATATGAAATTACTTTCTTTTACTATATTATATTTTCTTCAGTATGTTAACCAATAATTTGTTTTAGTCGAGCAAGAACTTTCGTTTTTCCTAAAAGCGCAATCGCCTCGGGAAGGTCTGGACCATGTGTTTGCCCTGTAACCGCAGCACGAATTGGCATAAAAAGATTTTTCCCTTTTTGACCGGTTGATTTCTGAACAGCCTTCATCGCAGCTTTGATTTCATCCGCTTTAAAATTCTCAAGCGCTTCAATTTCACTCGAAAAAGCTTTCAGAACTTCAGGTACCTGTTGTTCTGCCAATACTTCCTTTGCTTCTTGTTCATAGTCTGCTTCTTCCTTAAAGAACATATCCGTAAGTGAGACAATTTCCGCTCCAAAACTCATTTTCTCCTGGAAAAGAGCAATCAGGTCATGAGTCCATTGTTTTTCAGTTTCATCCATCGTGGTGCCGATTCTTCCCGCTTTAATCAAATGCGGAAGAGAAATGCCAACCAAGCGATCAAGATCCGCCTTTTTGATATATTGGTTATTCATCCAAGCAAGCTTTTGTTTGTCAAAAAGAGCTGGAGACTTGGAGAGACGTTCTGCAGAAAAGATTTCAATAAACTCCTCTTTCGAAAAAATCTCCTCTTCACCTGCTGGCGACCATCCAAGCAGTGTAATAAAATTAAATAACGCTTCAGGAAGATAGCCAAGTTCCTCATATTGCTCAATAAACTGAATAATCGACTCATCGCGCTTGCTCAGTTTTTTCCGGCTTTCATTTACAATCAGCGTCATGTGGCCAAACATTGGTGGTTCCCATCCCAGTGCTTCATAAACAACCAGCTGCTTTGGTGTATTCGAAATATGGTCATCACCACGCAAAACGTGGGATATTTTCATTAAATGATCATCAATGGCAACGGCAAAATTATACGTTGGCGTACCATCCTTTTTGATCATGACCCAATCGCCCATGCCTTCAGATTCAAACGATACCTCACCTTTGACCATATCCGTGAACGAGTATACTTTCCCAGCCGGAACTTTTATGCGGATGCTTGGCTTTCGCCCTTCGCTTTCCAGATGGCGGCGCTCTTCATCTGACAGATTGCGGCACTTCCCGGAATATTGCGGGTTTTCGCCGCGTTCTGTTTGTCCTTCACGCTCTGCTTCAAGCTCTTCCTCACTGCAATAGCACTTATAGGCATGGCCTTTTTCCAATAGTTCGAGATAGTGTCTTTCGTAAATATCATTACGTTCGGATTGGCGGTAGGGACCGTATTCTCCTCCGACATCGACACTTTCATCCCAGTCCATGCCGAGCCACTTTAAATATTTTAACTGGCTTTCTTCCCCGCCTTCGATATTGCGCTTCTTATCCGTATCCTCAATGCGGATAATGAACTTTCCGCCCTTGTTGCGTGCAAATAAATAATTAAACAACGCGGTACGGGCGTTTCCAATATGTAAATGTCCAGTTGGACTTGGAGCATATCTTACTCGAATTTCATTTGACATATATAATGCCTCCAATAATTGAGATCTGTTTCTTTACTATAGTACCACTGTGTTTTTTAAAAATCGATTGAAGACTTATTAACTAATCAGCAAGTTTTCTTTATCAGCACAACCACCTGAGACGCAATTCCTTCTCCTCGCCCAGTAAAGCCAAGCTTTTCGGTCGTCGTTGCTTTCACG
>JAUZPT010000391.1 GCA_030705745.1 Bacillota bacterium
TATGTTGAATTCCTTCATCCAGAAGATCATATAAAACAAACTCTGCACGTAGCAACAGCGAATGGGCGAAAGTATTTTTCAAGCCTTCTGATCAGGCAAAAAAGAACAACTCTTTAATTATTTTGTACTTCAGGAACAGATGGGCTTGTTTAATGTAGGCAAATCAAAAGGATTGGCATAAAACCAATCCTTTTTAATGGGTTCATTATTCATAGATTACTAGGAGGCAGAAAAATGAGTGTGATCGGAAAAGACGTAACAGTACTGAAAAATTTAATCGATGGAAAATGGGTTGATTCAAATAGCTCTCAGACCCTCGATGTACCTAATCCTGCTACGAATGAACTTTTGTCTAAAGTACCTGTATCAACGAAAGATGATGTGGACCTTGCCGTTTCAGCCGCAAAAAAGGCTTTTGCGCTATGGAAAAATGTTCCTGTACCAAAACGAGCAAGAGTCCTTTTTAAATACCATTACTTGTTAACGGAACATCATGAGGAATTGGCCGCGCTGATTGTACAGGAAAATGGAAAAGCCTTTAAAGAAGCGTATGGAGAAGTTCAGCGCGGGATTGAATGTGTGGAGTTCGCAGCAGGTGCTCCTACTTTAATGATGGGTGAAACATTATCCGGCATTGCGGAAGAAATTGATTCGGAAATGTTTCGTTATCCACTTGGAGTTGTGGGGGGCATAACACCGTTCAACTTCCCGATGATGGTGCCCCTTTGGATGTTCCCTCTAGCCATTGCATGCGGGAACACGTTTGTTCTTAAACCTTCAGAACGCACACCCATCCTCGCGAACCGACTGGCCGAGCTATTTACAAAGGCGGGTGCGCCTCATGGTGTATTAAACGTTGTACACGGTGCTCATGACGTCGTTAATGGCCTGCTGGGCCATAAGGATATTGCTGCGATTTCATTTGTCGGTTCCCAGCCGGTTGCAAAGTATGTTTACGAGCGTTCCGCTGCAGAAGGAAAAAGGGTTCAAGCGCTCTCCGGCGCAAAAAACCATCATATTGTCATGCCGGATGCCGATATGGAAAAAGCCGTCCAGCATGTCATAAGTTCAACCTTCGGCAGTGCTGGCCAACGCTGTATGGCATGCAGTGCCGTTGTAGTAGTTGGGGACAATGAGCACTTCGTTCGGGAGTTAAAGAAGAAAGCAGATGAATTGGTCATGGGGAATGGTATGGATGATGAAGTGCTTTTAACACCGGTCATCCGCAAAGAGCATCTTGAAAAAGTACTTGGGTACATCGAAAAAGGAATTGAGGAAGGCGCGGATTTGATCAGAGATGGCCGGGGACAGATGGAAAATCACCCTGCAGGAAATTTTTTAGGCCCAACCATATTTGATCATGTTCAACCGGACATGACTATTGCGAGGGATGAAATTTTCGCACCGGTCTTAAGTCTCCTCAGAGCCAAAGATCTGGATGAAGGATTGGAATACATCCGTAAATCGAGATTTGGAAATGGGGCGACAATTTATACAAACAACGCCAAATCTGTCCGACAATTTCGGGAAGAAGCGGACGCAGGAATGCTCGGAATAAATGTCGGTGTACCTGCGACAATGGCCTTTTTCCCATTCTCGGGATGGAAGGATTCTTTTTATGGTGATCTCCACGTAAATGGCAAGGATGGCCTGAATTTTTATACGCGCAAAAAAATGATTACTTCGCGTTTTGAATAAGAAAAGTGGAAGCGCCCGTTTTGTGGGCGCTAGCCGACTAAAAATCAAAAAGACTATGCCCTTTTTATAGATCGTGGAAAAACGTCAGGAGGATAAAAAAATGGTTCATACGAAAAATTCACTTGATTCCTTGCAAAACCTGGATGACAAGTACCTTTGGCATTCCATGAAGCCATATAACCCGCAGACTACCATCGTAGCGGAGAAAGCGAATGGGGCGTGGATCACCGATGTGGATGGAAAGCGATATTTAGATGCGATGGCCGGTTTATGGTGTGTGAATGTTGGATATGGGCGTACGGAACTTGCTGAAGCAGCATATGAACAATTAAAGGAAATGGCTTATTTTCCACTATCGCAAAGCCATGTTCCAGCAATAAAACTAGCAGAAAAATTGAATGAACTGCTGGAAGATGAATATGTTATTTTTTTCTCAAATAGTGGCTCTGAAGCGAACGAAACAGCATTCAAAATCGCGCGCCAATATCATCAGCAAAACGGCGATCACCAACGGTATAAGATATTATCCCGCTATCGCGGCTACCATGGCAACTCGATGGGGGCATTGGCTGCAACTGGGCAGGCACAGAGAAAATACAAATATGAACCGCTTGCTCCTGGATTTATTCATATTTCACCACCAGATTCATATCGGGAAAACGCATCTGTATCAAATCCGCATGAGCTGGAATCCGTGAAAGCAATAGACAGCGCCATGACCTGGGAATTAAGCGAAACGATTGCCGCCATGATTATGGAGCCCATAATTACCGGGGGCGGTGTCCTCATTCCACATGAAGGCTACATGAAAGCGGCGAAGGAAATCTGTGAAAAGCATGGAGCCCTTTTGATTGTCGACGAGGTGATTTGCGGATTTGGTCGGACAGGAAAACCTTTTGGCTTTATGAATTATGACGTTAAGCCTGACATCATCACGATGGCAAAAGGAATAACGAGCGCCTATCTACCGCTTTCGGCAACAGCGGTACGCAAAGAAATATATGAGGCATTTAAAGGCTCTGAAGAATATGATTTTTTCCGTCATGTGAATACGTTTGGCGGAAATCCTGCAGCTTGTGCTCTGGCTCTGAAAAATATTGAAATCATGGAAACAGAGAAATTATTTGACCGTTCCAGAGATCTCGGTGAAAAAGTACTTAATGATCTAATCAATCTTCTTCATGACCATCCTTATGTCGGAAATGTACGAGGAAAAGGGTTGCTCATTGGAATCGAATTAGTAGAAAATAAAGCGACGAAAAAGCCTCTGGAAGCAGGGCTGGTCAATCAAGTGATTGCCGCATGCAAAAATAGAGGTGTGTTGATCGGCAAAAACGGAACAACCGTTGCCGGTTATAACAATGTCCTGACATTATCTCCTCCGTTATCAATTGAAATGGAAGATATGGAGTTTATCATCAAAACAGTCACTGAATGTTTAAACCAAATTAAATAGTTATTGTACGATTAAAAAGAGCTGATACTTTAGCTCTTTTTTTATTTTCATTTTTAAAATAAACAAAAA
>JAUZPT010000392.1 GCA_030705745.1 Bacillota bacterium
ATTTCAAAACACCCTGTTAGGAGGCTGGCGACACGAATGGTAATTCCAAGTTCTGTCTCTAGTTCCTTAAATGCCTTTCTGTCAGCATCAGATCGCCAATCAAGGATCGAAACAACTGTGTAAATACTCCTTGGGAATATCTTATGGATCGATTTGATGATATTTAAGGACGTTTTTCCTGTTGTCAATTCATCGTCAACTAAAATGATTTCCCTTTCGTTAGCAATCATATCAACAGGAAGATAGCATCGATGTGAAGTGGCATGCGAATGCTCTTCTTCAAAAGAAATTGCCGATTGTTTATCTACCAGCTGCTCACGGGTGGTATGAACATAATTTGCCTCCGGAAAACAATCAAAGAATGCGTGGCCAAGTGCCGTCGCCGTTTCGGCAAATCCTATAATAAGCGGATTCGCTGGATATCGCATCCCGGTTAAGAATGGTTCCTCACTCAACAGCATTGACCTGAACTCTTCACGGTTTTTAATCTCCACTCCTTTAACCGTTTGCATATAAACTGCGGCAAGCATTTCCCCAGCTAATAACCCATTTTGCGGATCAATCGGAAGATGCTTCCCAATAAGTTTGCTGACAAACAGAAAGGAACGCTTTTTATTTATTCTTGCCGCCATTTTGAACAGCGAGTTTAGTGGCAAATCGAATGGATTTTGTTTTACTTCGATGTCTGCTGAAATGGAATGTAAAATATTATACGTATACTTTTGTTCCGAGCAGGTCAATGTTTGTGAATTCTGCATTTAGCACCCCGTAAATTTGTGATTTCAGTAATGTTTTGGCTGCCCAATAGGCGTGGGGCTTGATTTCGTTCATTTTATTGGAAAACGGGCTTTTCACTGCCCCGTTTTCACCATTAGCCGAATCGATAATATTGCACGCGTCAATATATTCCTCGTACGAAACAACATTCATCGCCTGTACTGCCCTAATATGTGTCGGATGGATGATCGTCTTACCGGTCAAGCCATTGGATACATCCATAAGGACTTCCCTGATCAGTCCATCCAAATGCCGGTCGATCAGTTCAGTTCGCCACTTTAACCCTTCTTCCCCAAACCTTTCGCGAAAAGGTGTCTGCCGAAGCTGCGGTTTCATCATTCTTTCTTTTGAAGAGAAATATTCCCAAACCGGTCCCGAAATCACATAGGGAGCATCGGCTCGGAGAAATACATTTATGATATCGGAAATGCAATCTCGTAAAACAGCAATCTCATAAACTGTCGTATCCGCATTGCGGCGTATGCCGTACAATCCACTAAAATCGGTTGCGCCGATTCTTATGTTTAATATACTTTCACGGAATTCGTCGAGCAATCCTTTAATGCTAATTAACTCATTCATCCGGCTTTCCTTCCGAATCACTTTCCCTGTTTCCAATATCGGCATGGCGTAGAATGGGTTCTCCGCTGTGTCCATCAGTTTGACTTCTTCGAGCAACGCCCTACCTGTTTCTACTTCAAACTTTGGCAACACTGCACCTGTAAAAAGCTGAAAGCATTCTCCAAGCTCATTTTTTATCTTTTTGAACTGTTCAAGATCGCGAATGCGAATGAATAACAGTGGCATGGATTCGATTGATAAATGCCCTGTTTCGATGGCACGATAAACTTTTCCTATTTGCTCAATCAGGTTTTGTTCAGCTTGAAGTACATCACTATCACCGACCGCATCTTCTAGGTCTAGGACAATCGACGTTAAACCCTCATTTTTTTTTGAAGTGAGGTCATGCAGAAGGATTTTCCGAGTCCCAGGCATATACAATGTCGCTCCGAGCGCATACGAAAGCAATTCCCGATCTGAATGCTTCGAAAAGCTGACAGGTTTTTGATAAAACAGTGTATCCATTTCCTGCTCATAAAAATAAGAAAAAAATCTCATTCAACACGTGCTCCTTTAAATTTATAAAAAAAGGTAAAGAAAACTCGCCGATTGGCGAGCCTTTAGGGCGAAGACAGAGGCGTAGTTGCACTTATGCATGATAGGAAAGTATAAACTAGAAAAGTTTATACTTTCCTATTAGCTAAAAAAGAAGGGACACGGACAATTGTCTGTTCCCTTCTTGAAGTATGAATATTAAATTAGAATCGTTGTTTTCCAGTTTCCTTTTTCTTATTTACAAAATGGATTATGAATGTCAAACCAAAGGTAACAAGAAGGAGCATAAAGAAATACATATTCCCCACTTCGTAGCCAAAGACGCCAAGGAACATTTTCACCGCAATAATCAAAATCAAGACGTAAGCCGTTGTCTCAAGTTCCGGTACACGATCAATCAATTTCAGAAAAACACCTGCGACACCTCGCATCATTAACACACCAAGCATCCCGCCAATTAATAACACCCATACTTTCTGGCTGACACCGAAAGCCGCGAGAACACTATCGACTGAAAACGCGATATCCATTAATTCAACCGCAACAACTGTTCCCCAGAAAATACCGAACATGCGAATGAGCAGGCCGCCCTGATTCATCCCTTCACTTTCTTCCTCACCATCATCCGATTCTTTATTTTTTTCAATAAAATACTTAATCGACAACCATGCAAGATATGCTGCACCGATTACCTTAATCCACCATAATTCAATTAAGTAAACACCGAGACCAATGGCGATAAAGCGGAAAGCGTATGCACCCAAAAGGCCATAGAAAAGAGATTTACGGCGCTTATTCGGCGGCAAATGGCGGACCATTACCGCTAAAACAAGGGCATTGTCGGCAGACAATAAGCCTTCCAAAATAATCAGCGTACCGATTAGTCCCCAGCTTACAGGGTCTGTTAAAACTTGTGCCCACATACCCCAATCAAAAAATTGTGAATAAGTATGAAAGATTCCTTGCAAAATTGACATTTACCTTGTTCCTCCCAAATTCTATGCATCAATGAGTGTCAAAAGACTCGGCAGAGCGCCGAGTCTCTCAGTTTATCCTATTTATCCTACTTGTAAACCGAAATCTGTTGCGAGGGCTGCCAGTCCACCTTGGTAGCCACTGCCAATCGCACTGAATTTCCATTCTCCATTGTGACGGTATAATTCGCCGACCACCAATGCTGTTTCAATCGAGAAATCCTCGCCAAGATCGTATCGGATAAGCTCTTCGCCAGTATCTTCATTAAAAATGCGCGCATAGGCGTTTGAAACCTGTCCAAAGTTTTGATTTCTTGTTTCAGCTTCATGGATGGTAATTGTAAACGCAATTC
>JAUZPT010000393.1 GCA_030705745.1 Bacillota bacterium
ACAAAAATAATGCCTGAGTCCATACATTTTGGCCTTGGAAATGACGATGCTGACGAAGAAGGCAGGGTACTAACCGTACAGTATGAAAGCTTTTTTCTGGTTAATGCGTATTCCCCTAATTCCCAGCGCGACTTGGCAAGATTGGGATTCCGACTGGATTGGGAAGACCGTTTAAAACTTTATTTGCTTGAATTGAATGAAAAAAAGCCAGTCATCCTTTGTGGAGATTTAAATGTTGCCCATCAGGAAATCGATCTGAAAAATCCGAGATCGAACAAAGGCAATTCTGGCTTTACCGATGAAGAGCGAAACAAAATGACTTCATTGCTCGATTCGGGCTTCATTGACAGCTATCGTTTTTTCTATCCTGAGCAACAAGGCGCCTATACATGGTGGTCGTACATGTCCAAGGTGAGAGAGCGAAATATTGGATGGCGAATTGATTATTTTATCGTCTCTCAAAAACTTCAATCTTGTTTGAAAAATGCACATATCCATTCCTCGATTATAGGAAGCGACCATTGTCCGGTTGTGCTTGAAATTGAACTCGATTAGGATGTTTTTATAAACATATGAAAAAATAGATTCGCCTTACGGAGAGGATACCATGAATATTGTGTGGTTTAAGAGGGACTTGCGCATTCTGGACCATCAACCTTTAACCGAAGCAGTGAAGTTCGGGGAGGTGCTTCCATTATACGTTGTGGAACCCTCGCTGTGGGGAGCCGGTGACTTGTCCCGTCGCCATTATCAGTTCGTTCTCGAAAGTTTGCAGGAACTAAAGGAGGAAATGCTCCATCGCGGAGCAACTCTTTTATCTGTAATAGGTGAAATGGAAGAAGTTCTTGAACAGCTGCATGCAACATATGGATTTTTCCGATTGTTTTGTATACATGAAAGTGAAACAACGTGGTCAAAAAATCGAATGGAACGAGTACGCAACTGGATGTCTGAACATCAGTTGCCGCTACACGTGTACGATGAGCTTGATTATTCGGGCAAGACGAAAAGCGAAATAAAGAAAAATTGGGAAAAGTACATTCATGGTGCTGAATGGGAAGCTCCAAACCATATTCCGTTGGCAGAGAATATTCCAAAAGGATTTTCGCCTGCTCTAACCAAACTTCAATTATTCTCTGTGCAGGGAGATACAATCCGCTTTGGGCAAGTGGGTGGCGAAAGCATGGGAGCAGAAACGATGCAATCATTTGTTGAAGGGCGCTGCGAACAGTATCAGGAGCATTACCGTAAACCGTTGCAAGCGTCTTTTTCTTCAAGTAGAATTTCCTCGTATTTGGCATGGGGTAATATTTCACTGCGCTCATCAGTAAGGATTGTAGAAAAAGCAATGGCAGAAGCTCCGTTTGAGCATAAACAACAATTAATACTTTTTCAAAAAAAGCTGTATGCCAATTTTGTAGCTAAACATGCCTTCGAGAACCATCCCGGTATGGATGAAAAATCGATCGATCCAATTTCCGATGGCTTCAGGGTGGCGGATGGGCAGCGACTGAAGCAACTCCAGCTGGGCATGACCGGCATTCCGATAATCGATGCCGCCATGAGGTGCCTACTTAAAACGGGTTGGCTTCCTTTTGAAATGAGAAGCCTGATCGTGGCGTTTGCTTGCAATACATTACTGCTTGAGTGGCAGGCGGTTTCACAAATGCTTTCAGGACTATTTTTGGACTATGATCCTGGTATCCATTTCTATCAAATGCAGTATTTTTCCGGAACATCCAGTGAAAAATCATTTAAAGTTATAAATGCAATCGCACTTGGCAAAACGATTGATCCGGAAGGTGCATTCATCAAAAGATATGTATCTGAATTAAAAGATGTAGCAAAAGAATACATTCATGAACCTTGGCTGTTTGCAGGGTTTTACTCTTTGGATTATAACGCACCGATGGTTGATATGATAAAAACAAATAAAACCGTGAAACGAATGCTTGAACCAATCATCAGGTCCAACCAATCTGCGGTAAAAAAAGATACGGACAAGCAAAATGTTGGGGCAGACCATCAGCTTTCTTTTGATTTGTTTTCGGAACAATAAACGAACTTTAAAAATATAAGACTGCCTTCGGGCGGTCTTTTATTTTATAACTGTAAACGAGGCCGCCGTTCCCAGGCGTATTGAAAACCGTAAAGAACAAGTGATTTTATCAAAAAAGTAAACAATAATTGAAAATTGTTCATGCGTACGAGCGACGCGATTCCCGCTTTTTTCATCCATTTTAATAATTTAAAAACAAAAAACGTATCCACTGCCATATTGATTGACATATACAAAAGGAATTTTCCGTATGTAAACTTTAAAATCCAAATCGAACCAACGAGAAACGGCCCCCAAATTAGCGGAGTTTCCCCGATAATTTTCGGATTCAATTGCTTATAAAACCACCACCACACCCGTTTTTTTGCAATGGTGCTCTCGGCTCTTACAACAAGGGCAATAAACAAGCCAGCAGGGAAAAATCGTTTCAAATCTCTCCTACCTATCAAGGGAAGTGTCAACCATGGTGCCAATAGACTAGCAAGTAATAATAATTTAAAGTTCTTCATTAGGCACACACCTTTTTCTTTTATAGTGTGCGAAATAAAAAACTTTATGCTTTAAACTTCCTCGCCCACGATATGAACGATAATCTCTTAAATTGTCGAAAAATTTTAAAACTAATTGTTTCGTAATATTTTTAAATGTTATATACTATATTTTAAATAGAGTAACACAATTACTGGATATGATGCGTATAAAACGCATGAATGCGGGTATATAGAAGGTGGTGGTTACCATTAAACTCTCCAAGCGACAGGAAGAAATTCTTGAAATCGTCAAGGCCGATGGTCCGATTCCAGGTAAACAAATTGCTGAAAAGCTGTCACTGACACGGGCAACTTTAAGGCCGGACCTTGCCATTTTAACGATGGCCGGAAGCCTGGATGCCAGGCCTCGCGTCGGTTATTTTTTAAACGAGGATCATAGCTTAAAGCTCCAAGCTGCTGCGTTTAAAAATCAACTTGTCAAGGATTATAAAGCGCATCCAATCGTCATTCAAAAATCAAGCTCAGTTTATGATGCAATTGTTCAACTTTTCCTTGAGGACGTTGGAACACTTTACGCGGTGGATGATGATGGAACTCTTGAAGGGGTCATCTCAAGAAAGGATTTAATTAGGGCGGCGAT
>JAUZPT010000394.1 GCA_030705745.1 Bacillota bacterium
CATCCTTTGAAGGAGGGTCCAAATCAAAAATGATTTCTTCAGGCCCAGAGTAACGGATCGTCTGAAAAGGAATATGGAATTCAATCGCAAGCTGGTTTCCTAGCCAGATAAGCGTTTCAACATTATTGCATAAAATAAAATCGATTCCATTATCTGTATAAGTTTGGACGAAATCAGGGGCATAATCAGGACAATTTTTTTGATAAAAAGCTTCGCCATGGATACCATGTGGATAACGGATGACAGTCAATGCCCTGTTTGATAAAAAGGGAAGTATTTGTGGGGATATTTCCCTTAAATAATGGATATAGCTGCTTTTTTTTATGTCCTTTTCAGTCCATAACGCTTTATCGGGATGGGTAATTTCCAAGTCTGTGGGAAGGTTTTTTTGCTGCAACATAAATTGGTCAAAGCTGCAATCTTCCACACTAAGGTCAAAACGGAACCGATCAAAATAAGGTTCCCTAAGCTCATTTTCAAAAACCTCTAAATATTTTACTTCCAGACATATCGCGGGTTCAACATAAATGAATTGAGCATCCTCATTCTGTTTATTATGTTTAAGCGTCTGAGAAAGAATCTGTTTTTCTTCTGGTTTCAATCCAAATAGGATTTTGCCCAATCTATAAACGTCCTTTTCTTTAAATACTCCTACTCCAAAATAATGATTGGTTTTATCCATCTCCGTGATAAAACAGCTTACATATTTCCAGTTCTTATATTTTAACCAATCTTCCGAGCGTTTACCTTCTTTCCACAAGCTTGTTTTCTGTTTTGCAATAATTCCTTCACCATCATACAAAACAACATTTCTCCAAATTTCTTGAAAATCAGTGTAGGGTTCTATGCATTGCAGTAATTGTAAGCTAGAGGTATCCGGATTTCGATTAAAGTGAACAGCGTTAAAAAGCTTTGACAATTCTTCTTTTCGTTTAATATACGGGACTGATAGTAAGTCCCGACCTTGTATTTTTAAAATATCGAAGACAAGCAAGTGGCATGGGGTTATAGTAGCTTGTTCTTGGATTTTTTTTTCGGACTTTAAACGGCCTCGTCCTTGAATCGCTGAAAAATTTGCTTTAAATCGGTTTTCCAACACAACGAGCTCCCCGTCCAACTGAAGAGGTAGAAAGGGTAGAAATAATTTTGCATTTCTTTCTAGAAATTCTTGAATTTCAGGAAATTGAGGAAGAAGGGATTTGCCATTTCGGCTTATTAATTGGAGGTGATCGTTTTCCCATTCAAGTAGAGCACGGAAACCATCATATTTTACTTCGTATAACCATTCGGGGCGAATAGGTGGATCGAAGGTTAGACTGGGAAGCATAGGCTTCATCGTTATTTCTCCTTTCAGCGTAACTGGTGTTGTTCCTAGATTTAATAAGAACAATGGTTATTCATTTATTTTGCGTAGTGTAGGACTTTTTCATCCTTTCCAAATCTTTAAATGAATGTGAAGCGGAGTAATGCGCAAAATATAAAAAAAGAATGGAGAATGACCATGCATACAATTTGGAAAGGAAGCATTAGTTTTGGGCTTGTCAATATCCCAATTAAGCTTCATGCAGCAACGGAGGATAAAGATATAAAACTCCGAACTCTTCATAAAGAATGCAATTCCCCAATTAAATATGAGAAAATTTGTTCTGCTTGCAATAAGGAAGTAAAACCTGAAGACATCGTAAAGGCGTACGAATACACTAAAGGAAAATTTGTCGTATTAGACAATGAAGATCTTGAAAACCTTAGGAAGGAAAATGAAGAAAAAGCGGTGGAAATTATCGATTTCGTTAAAATGGAACAAATCGATCCAATCTATTTTGACAAAAGTTATTATATGTCTCCTCATGAAGGAGGAGGAAAAGCGTATGCACTGCTTAGAAAGGCGCTTGAGGAAACACAAAAAGTGGGTCTTGCAAAAATGGTTATAAGGTCTAAGGAGCAGCTTGGTGTCATTCGAGTCTATAATGATCTACTTGTTATGGAAACGATTCATTATCCGGATGAGGTTCGAAATACAGCTGACGTCCCTAATATCCCTTCAAATGATAAAGTGACAAAAAAAGAATTAGATACCGCCATATTATTGATTGATCAATTGACTACAGAATTTGAACCGGAAAAATACCATGATGATTATCGGACAGCATTATTAGAATTAATCGAATCGAAACGAATTGGACGAGAGGAAGTTACTCCTGTATTAAGGGAAGGAAAGTCAAATGTCACTGATTTAATGGCAGCACTTCAGGCTTCGATTGATCGGACAAAGCCGAAAAAAGCGTCAGCCCCTAGAAAAAAAACTATTTCGAAAACGAAAAAACAAGCATGATGCAGAAAAAATTAACACTGACCGAGTAAGAACATCATTTGAAGAAACGATTTCTTAATGAAATCGTTTCTTTTATTTGCAAACGTTAACATCGAAATGTCATACTGTGGAAAAATAAAGATTTTATATACTTTCGAGAGATTTTTTAATAAAACGATTCGTAAACTAAAATAAAGCATTTATTAATGTATTTACATAATATCAAGTTGATTAGTTTTTGATTGGGGGAATTATCGTGGGGAAATTCATTTTATCACTTGATCAAGGAACGACAAGCTCTCGTGCCATTTTATTTAATAAAGCTGGCGAAATCGTTAATACAGCACAAAAAGAATTTACACAGCATTTTCCTAAACCAGGTTGGGTGGAACACAACGCGAATGAAATATGGGGATCCATCCTTTCAGTAATCGCTTCCTGCCTTTCAGAATCTGGGGTGAAAGCAGAGGATATTGCAGGAATCGGAATAACAAATCAACGTGAAACGACGGTGGTTTGGGATAAAGAAACTGGTGCCCCTGTCTATCATGCGATTGTATGGCAGTCACGCCAAACTAGTCAGATTTGTGATGAATTAAAAGAGCAAGGATACAATGATCTTTTTAGGGAAAAAACCGGTTTATTGATCGACGCCTATTTTTCCGGTACAAAAGTAAAATGGATTTTGGACAATGTTGTAGGAGCAAGGGAAAAAGCAGAACAAGGGAAGCTTTTGTTCGGAACGATTGATACATGGCTAATTTGGAAGCTATCCGGGGGCAAGGTTCATGTAACAGATTATTCCAATGCATCTAGAACGTTAATGTACAACATCCACGAGTTAAAATGGGATGAGGAGCTTCTTGAACTTCTGACAG
>JAUZPT010000395.1 GCA_030705745.1 Bacillota bacterium
AATCAATAAAATAACATCATACTTTGGCATTTCATGGACAACATCCAGAATGTCTCCATAATATACTTTGTTATATACATGATCATGTATAGGATTCTTATATCCCGTAAATGCTTCGACACCATCAATTTTAGTTTCCCATTGGTGCTTATGAAATCGCTGGAATGGAAATTCTAATACCTCACGTAATAGCATTCCATATTTTCCAAAACCGGTACCTATATCCAAAACCGTTTTGGGCTTTAACCTTTCAACCTTGTTTACTAGTAACGGAATCGCTTCATACCGGCAGGCAGGCATAATATATATCCCCTTTAATTTATATTTTGTACATACATAAAGAAAACTCGCCGATTGGAGAGCATTTAGGCGAAGACAGAGGCGTAGTTGCACTTATCGCGCTCATAACGCCACATCATGTGGCTTTCGCCCGACTAGGACATGCTTGTCCTTCGTGCGTTCAGAATTTATGGATATAAATAAAAATGGCCGGAATAAATAGAGATACCGGCCGATTTCAGGAGGAATTTGCCAAGCAATGTATATGGCAACTGTCCCTGTGAGTGCATTCAATGTTACTTATGGCATTGTAATTCCAGGGATATTTAAAACGTCGTCGAGTTTGAACTGAAGCAGCATTTGAGTTTTCAATACTGTTTGTAGCGTTTTGTTCACTTCACGATTTATACTAATAAGTGAGTTGAAATCTGGTGCTGTTACGCTCACCCCAGGTACACTTAACGTTCCAAGGGCCGCTTGAATTTTCTCACCCTCCGCGTTAATTACATGAGCAAGACCAAGCTCTTCAAAAGCGATGGATGCTAATAACAAGTTAATCACTTGACTTCTTGAAATACTGATAGACGGCGTGATATTCGGTATCGTAGGAAATGACATCTGTTTTCCTCCTTCCATTTATAATTCCCTGTTATTGTATTCAGTAGTAATTATGTTGCTCTATACAATTTATCTATTTTTTTCAATAAGGGCTTTTATACTAGAAGGAAGACCTTTACCTGTATTGTTTTGAAATCCTTTTTCAATGCATTCCTCCACTGTAAACTCACCTTCGTGCACTAAATCTATTAATGCATTTAACGCAGGGGCATATGTTTCTGACATAGTTAAAGCATTGAGATAGCAGAGAGCTTCTTCTGTCTTTTTATTTAGTTTTTTTAAACACAGACCTTTAAAATACCAGGAATGAAAACTTCCAACTCCTTTTGTAATGAGATGGGTAAGATTGTCTTCACCCATAAGTATACATTCTGCAAATACCTCGGCAGCCTTAGCATACTCTTCCTTAAAGTATAGAATAGTTCCCATCTGATAGCGAAGTTCGACATAATCTGGATACAAAGCTACGGCTTTTTCGATTCCTGGCAATGCCCCGTCCAAGCTGCCTGTGCTGATTAGAATAGAATACTTTAGCTTATACAAGATAGATGGAGGAGGAACATGCCCTGCTTTTAGGAATTCATAAATTGAGAGATTTGCATGGGCAAAAGCTTCTTTATACTTTTGCATCTGATTATACTCAGCCGCTATATAATAGTGAGTCCAAGCATTACCATTTCCTTCTTTCAATTCTTGCTCCAAAAGCTCTAAGTTTCTTTCATGCTTATTTTTTTTCACTACAGTTTGGTTCATATACCCATAGTGGTACAATTTTAAATCGGTAAATCCAATTCTCCCCTTTTCTCTGAGCTTCAAGTGCTCAGGTGACTGCAACACTTCATGAATTCGATTTACAAATTGAATTCCAAGACCACTCCGAAACAAGCGATAATGGCCGATTTCTATCACTTTATCGTGATCAACAGTTTCTCCGTAAAAGTTTATTAAATGCAAGGCCAAAATATCAAACGATTCTGTATATAACAAATCACGGAGCATAAGCCGTTCGTGCTTATCAACTTCTTCATCGGCATCCAGCCAAAGAATCCAATCACCCGTGGCAAGGTTTATACCAAAGTTACGAGCTTCCGAGAAATTGCCGTTCCATGGAAAATAGTGAATGTCCGCCCCAAATGACTTACAGATTTCAATTGTATGATCACTGGAGCCCGTGTCTACGATAATGATTTCATCCACTATATCCTTCACACTTTCAAGGCAACGGGCAATGCAATCCTCTTCATTTTTCACAATCATACACAATGACAACCGTGGAAGTTTCAATATTCTCACCTTCAAAATAGGATTTCATCCCATCATGCACCGTATACATAAAGGAATATGCTTTTTCATATCAGCATATTTAACAACTGCATTGAATGCTACTGTTTTTGGTAAAGAAAAAAAGTGCCTGACCCCCGATACGTTAACACGTTAACGTATCGGGGGTCAGGCACTGGATTAAAACAAAGGTAATTTCTGTTGCGATTCTTCATTCATTTCTCTGTAGATTACATCTCTTCCGGAGCTTCTAATCCTAACAAGCGTAAGCCTTCTTTCAAAACAGTTTTTACACAATAAACAAGCGCCAAACGTGCTGATTTACTTTCATTATCCTCTAAAATGCGAACAGTCGCATAATATTTATTAAATGCTTTTGACAGGTCAATCATATATTTTGCAATTTGTGATGGATCATAACCTTCTAGCGCTCGTTTAATGACATCCGGAAAGGCCATTAATAGAAGAATGATGGACCATGCCGCATCATCTTCCACCTTAAACACATCATCGACCTCCTTATAGTTTCCTTTTCGGAGAAGTGAACAGGCACGAGCATGAGTGTATTGAATATAAGGTCCTGTATCACCTTCAAAACGCAGCATATCCGTTAAGGAAAACTCGAAGTCATGTAAGCGAAAATGTTTTAAATCATGAAATATAATGGCTCCCGTTCCTATTTG
The DNA here is from genome assembly GCA_030705745.1 of Bacillota bacterium. Classification (GTDB taxonomy): domain Bacteria; phylum Bacillota; class Bacilli; order Bacillales; family Cytobacillaceae; genus Neobacillus_A. Next base: position 2,862 of record JAUZPT010000395.1, read on the forward strand.
CCGAGCCACATCTTCTTTTGCAGCCAGTGTGGGATTTTTTTCTTCAATGTCCTTCGCGGCAAGATGGATGGCTTCTTGTAGCACTTCTTCTAATAAAACAACCTTCCCCTTGCGCGTCGACATTTTCTTTCCATCTTTCAGGATCATTCCAAAGGGAACATGTGAAAGCCCTTTTTGCCATTGATAGCCCATTTTTTCTAATACAGCAAACAATTGTTTAAAATGAAGGGTTTGCTCATTTCCTACGACATATAGGGATTTAACAAAATGATAATTTTCCTGACGAAAGAGTGCAGCGGCCAAATCACGGGTAGCGTAAAGGGTTG
>JAUZPT010000396.1 GCA_030705745.1 Bacillota bacterium
AATTCACAATTTCGTAAAATCATTTTGAACAAATTATTACAATGACTTAAATTGATAGCTTTTTAAAAAAAAATGGCACATAAATCACAGTTGTGATTGGAATGAACACAAAATTATTCGAGGGAGCAAAAAGAGGGGATGGTTGAGCGTAAGAATTGAATAGTGGATCACATGCGGTTCTTGTCCTTTTTTTTTGTAAAATCGAAAAGCTACCAACTTTCCACATTTATCAACTTCCTAATTATTTGATAAGATAGTGGTGAACGCTCTTGATGTGAGTAATAATAAATGAAAAAATCGGAATTTATTCAAAATCAAATCAGTGATGTATATTAACAATCATGAATGTACTTGAAATGGAGGAAAACAAATGAAATTTCCAAGTGATGCAAATGGAGATGCTTTACGCAGTCTATATAATGACGGAGTGAATTTCAAAAAACCACAATCAGTGGATTTTTTTGTTGCTGTGCCAGATAAAGAAACAGGTGAAAAATTAGGGCAAGTACTTAAAGGGGAAGGATTCAATTGTTTCATTGAGCAAGATGATGAAACTGAAGAATGGGCATGTTGCTGCTCTAAAAGAATGCTATTAAATTATAGTGAATTGATTAAAACACAGAACAAATTAGATGAGATAAGTAAACCACATGGTGGATATTCTGACGGTTGGGGCGTTTTTGTAGATTGATTTGCCACTAAGTTCGATTCCATAGTACGGGATAGCATGCCCATGGTTTATGATGCAACATCCCAAGTGCTCAATGCACTTGGGAATTTTTGAATATTAATATTTCTATAATCGAATATTTCGGGAATGAAAATAATTGTTTTTTATGATAAAATTGGAATATAAAAAACATAAATAACTTTACCTTTTTCTGGGAGATGGACAGCGTGCAAACATGGAAACGGAATTTGTGGGTACTTTGGATCGGGGTCTTTTTTACAGCAGCAAGTTTTTCCATGGTAATTCCTTTTTTGCCTTTATTTCTTCTGCAAATAGGTGTGCATCAGCACACAGAGATGTGGTCAGGGCTGATCTTTAGTTCTGCTTTTTTTGCAGGTGCGATTGCTTCGCCGTTTTGGGGGAGGATGGCTGATAAATACGGACGTAAACCGATGATTGTTCGGGCAGGATTTGCACTTTTTGTCATATATACCTTGATGGCTTTTGTGACGAATCCGTATGAAATATTAGTACTTAGAATCCTACAGGGATTATTAAGTGGTTTCATTCCAGGAGCGATTGCTTTGATTGGCACGAACACGCCAAGTAATCAAGTAGGATATGCCCTATCCCTCATTTCTTCATCTTCCGCAGCTGGACAGATTGTTGGGCCGCTGTTAGGCGGAGGTATAGCTGAGCTAGTAGGAAATCGCTGGGCCTTTGCCAGTGGCGGGATCATCGTGGGTCTAGCAACATTGCTGATTATTTTTTGGGTAAAAGAGGAAAATTTCAAACCTAGCAAGGAAAAGGGCTCTGTAAAGAAGGACTTCAAAGTAGCCCTCGGAAACCATCCATTCTTATTGGTACTTATTTTATCACTCGTCGTCAGTTGTTCGGTCATGACAATTGAGCCAGTTCTTCCATTATACATTGTGAAATTGGGAGGTTCTTCTGATAAAGCTTCGTTACTTGCCGGAATTGTGTTTTCACTCCCCGGTATCGCCAGTGCTCTATTTGCTCCCTTTTGGGGGAAATATGCTGACAAAGTTGGATTTCAGCGTGTTTTATTTATCGGGTTGCTTGGCGGCGGACTTGGTACATTAGCCCAAATTCTATTCACTCATATTTGGGGTTTTTCTATACTCCGGTTTGTCTTTGGTATCTTTTTCTGTGGTGTTTATCCTGCTTTAAATGGGCTTGTCGTGAAGTCAACCCCGGAGGATTTCCGTGGAAGGGCATTCAGTTTGAGTCAAACCTCGAACCAGTTAGGCGGGATGGTTGGCCCAATAATTGGTGGATTCCTGGGTGGGATCTTTCCTATTGATAGCGTATTTGTAGTGACAGGGATTTTACTTTTAGTGGCCATGGGAACTGTTTATTGGAATGCTGGTGAGCTAAACAGTATTTTAAAGAAAAAATTAGTCCCAGGAAAGTAAAGTTTGTTGAAATAGAAATTTTACTAACAATAAAGACACTCAAATTATTGAGTGTCTTCTCATTTTATGCAGGCTGAAATGTATTTTCTAACCAGCTCTTTATTGTTGTGAGGAGTTCCGGTTCTAACTGTTGATTATTCGATATTTCATTTTTATAAATTGTCTTTAGCTGCAAGAGGGAGATTGGTTCCTTTTGCTCTCGTAAAAGATGATTCATGTCTTTGATGATATGATATTCGGACGGGCCACCCACCATCTCTGCTAATTGAAGAACATCTTCTGGTTTTACCTGCACATCCTTTGAACCGGTAATTGCTAAAACAGGGCATTTTACTTGTTCTAATTCTTTTGTAATATCATGCTGAAAATGTTCTCTAAACCACTTTGCATTCACTTTATTTAGGCCTACCCTAACAACTGCATCTTCAGAGTTTAATAGTTTATTGAAAAATTTATCCTGTGCTTTCACACCTTTTTCTCCGACGTTCAGCCAGCGCAATAGCATACCTTTTATTCCGTTAAGATGTTCAACTTCTTCCTTTAAAACTTGCATTTGATACTTTGAAGAATCTAATGGACTACCAACCCCGCCTGCCAGCAAGATAATCCCATCCACTGGAACATTTTGATAGACTGCTGGCACAAGCCAGCATCCTTCACTATGCCCTAACAATACTACGCGATCCTGTTTTACATTAGGGTGTGATTTCACAAATTCTACGGCAGCTGTAGCGTCATGAACAAGGTCCCACACTCCTGTTTCTAGGTAAGAACCTTCACTTTCCCCGACACCTCTTTTATCATATCGTAAGGTTGCAAAGCCAATTTCCTCAAAAAAATCTGCCAGCTTCTTAAAAGCATTAATTTTAATCGATTTCGTATTTTCATCACGGTCTACCCTACCTGTGCCATGCACCATTACCACTACTGGATATGTATCATTTTGACTAGGCAATGTAAGTGTACCTTTAAGTGTAACGTCACTCTTAAATTCAACAAATTGTTCTACCATCTTCAAGCTCTCCTTTTAAACAATCATTTGAAAATAAGACGAATAAATAACAAAAAAGTTCATTAC
>JAUZPT010000397.1 GCA_030705745.1 Bacillota bacterium
AGAAAAGGCATGCGCATTTTTAGCGCCGTTGGAAAATATGCAAGATCGATTGATATATGGATTGATGAGGGCGCTTGTTATATGTGTAGGACAATAGGAAAGTGTCTATGCTGTGATTCGTCGGATGAGGAGTACAGCAATATAGTAATATGTAAAGATTGTCTTAAGAAAATCGTAGCGGATTTAGAAAATGGGATGTGAGAAAAAACGAACAGCTTGCGAAATCGACCATCCAGAAGAAATTGATTTGGATGAAAAATATGATGCGGAGTATTGTAAGCGCTGCCTTGTGTGGACGGAAAATAAATGCACGGATTTTCATTGCCAATATTGCACCAAGCGGCCTGATAAACCGTCAGGGAAAAAAACCAGGAGAAAGTGATGGATATCACGGTCGATTTTCATGATATTGAGAGTAAGCAGCCAAAGGCATTTGAGCACATTGTTGTGACAGATGGCTTTTCCTTTCGCTCGGGGTATTGGATGATGACGACGGGTGGTGAGGGATTTTTCTATGCAGATCCTGACTATCCATTTGAATTTGTGTTCTGGACGACGACGGCAGACAAATGATTATCGATTGCATATCAGATTTGCACGGGTATTATCCAAAACTCGATGGCGGCGATCTTTTGATTGTGGCAGGAGATTTGGCAGAAAATGATCGCGAAATATCATATGTTGAATTTATGGATTGGTTTTATGCACAACCATATGAAAGAAAGATTTTAATTGCTGGAAATCATGATAATTTTATAGCTAAATTTGGTTTTAATATGTTTGAAAATTCAACGTATCTTTGTGATTCAGGCACTGAATTCAAAGGTGTGAAGATTTGGGGTTCGCCGTGGACGAAATCATTTTTCGGGATGAATCGGCATTGCAAAGCTTTCACAGTTGGCTCGGACGATGAGTTGAAAGAAAAATGGGATTTAATTCCTATGGACACAAATATTTTGGTGACTCATTGCCCACCTTGGGGAATTTTGGATAGGATTCCAAAAGAAAATCTTGGCTCAATATCATTGGCAAATCTTGTTTTTGATCCAAAACGGATGTGCATTTTGAAATTGCATGTTTTTGGTCATATCCATGAATGGGGTGGCCAGATGGTCGATGCTGTGAAATTAAATTTTGTTAATGCAAGTATCATGGATGAAAATTATGATCCAGTATACAAACCAGTAAGGATAATATATGAATGAACCGATCTGTAGATGTCCAACGTGTAAAGAACCGATTGATATTTGTCCTTATTGCAAGGATTATAAACCAGTATCTAATAAATTTTGTCAGGAATGCTTTGATTTGTATTCAGAAGAAAAATCAGAGTTGCATAAAAAATTTTGCGAAGCAGAAAAAGACTTGAATGATAAATATAATTTAATCATTCCAGCTAATCCATTAGAAATATTAAAAGAAAAATTGCAGCAATTGGAGTCCGATGACAGCACCGATGACACATAGTCCAATACCTCGAACCTATTGGGTGAATTTTAAAACGGGCGAATGTTTCCGGCCGCCGGAACCAGCGAAAGAGGAAGAGGAACGCATTCCATTCCCATATGATTATCAGCGTATTCTCTTGTCTGAAAAGGAATTTGCAATTTTGCAAGAGCAATTTGTCTATAATTGCAATATGAAGCGTTGGCAGCATATCCGCAACGCAGAGGTTAAGCCAAAAAAATGACTGACAAAGCTATTTTGATTCTATTCGCGTGGTCGGTAATCGTCACGCTTTTCCTATCAACTCTTTATTTTATCTATATGGAATTCCCGCCGTTCATGTTCTCCTGATGACATTCTAAAATTTTCTTGAAATTTTCACAGCGTCCCTCTATGTTAAGGATGTAAAGTAAATTATTTACTTAACAGTCCTCGGAGGGACACATGCACAAAAAACATCACAGCCATCACAGTGGTCCACATGGCGATCCTGACAAGGGTCCGCCCATGCTTGAAGGCGCACACCATTTTGACAAAGGCTATAGCGCAGACGAAAAACACTTTTCGCCTGAATCTGGTAAGAATCATGACACACATGACCACCAGCGCGGGAATCATTACATGGAGCTGCAGAACAAAGCCGTTGTAAGTGATACCAAGAAAATGAGCCGTCAAAAATTTAACAAGATCGCTTAACCGTGACCTTGCATTTACCTGCAGACTACAAACCGTCGGGGCAGCAGCTCGGAGAGACGCGCCAGGCGATGACGAAAACTCTAATGCGAGATTTAGAGGACGTCATTAACAAATACAAAGACAAAAAGAAATTTTACGTCTTAGTACATGCGAAGCCATGGCCAAGCAATCCGAATATCATAAAGATTAAGTTGCTTCCGATGAATATCAAGCCGCGCATGATGTTGTCATGCCTCTTGTTCGGCGTCGATAACGAAAAGGGAAATCTTACCTTGGAATGGGCATTACCAGGTGATTGGCCAACGTGGTCAGTAGGTGGAACGAATGAACCAGTCCCGGAAGTTATTGCTTCCGTGACTAAAGCTGGCGTGAGGTATCACTACGATGATTTACTCCCGTCTTAAAAAAATTTTGTCCAATTTGTCAAGTATTTTATTCAATCGTTCACAGAGCGATGTAGGGGCGCCGCCTGCCAAAAAAGGGCGTAAAAAATCCGGGCGTAAAGCTTTGTCGCCGAAAGCGAGGGAAAAAAATGGAAGAAAATCAAGCGGAAAATGTGCAGGAACCTGTTCAGCAGGAGCAAACACAAGAGGAAGTAACGTCACAGCAGGCAGAAAGCCCCCAACAGAGTCATGCAGATGGCTCGGCATCGAAGCAAAAATTACAAGCGGAGATCAATTGGGAGCAAGCGCGCCAAGCGCTGCAGATGCAAAAGGCGGAAATCGAAGAACTAAGGCAAAGGTTAGCCCAGCAAGCCCAGCCGAAAGTTGAAGAGGAGCCAGACGAATTTGCAGACATGGACCCGTCCGATTATGTGACGGTAGAAAAAGCGCAAAAACTGGCTGAAAAAAAAGCCAAGATTGCAGCCAAGCAGATTGTAGGCGAGTACATGCAACAGCAGAATCTCGAAAACGATCAAGCAAGGATGAGATCAAAGCATGACGATTACGACTATGTGATTGAGAACTATGCAATTCCGCTTATTAAACAAGATCCGGCACTTGCGCACAAGATTCAGACGTCTCGCAATCCGGCGGAAAC
>JAUZPT010000398.1 GCA_030705745.1 Bacillota bacterium
ATCTAAGGGTAAAAACACCCCATTTTCTGGCTGGAAATGCAAAGGCTGGCCAGTGATGACGATTGTAAACGGTCAAATCGCATGGGAAAAGGAGGAATTCTGACACATGAAAAAGCAGCTTATTTTGGAAGACGGAACGATTTTTATCGGGCAAGGCTTTGGTAGTGAGAACCATACGATAGGCGAGGTTGTTTTTAATACCGGCATGACTGGCTATCAGGAAATTCTTTCAGATCCATCGTATTGTGGACAAATCGTTACACTTACGTACCCGCTAATCGGAAATTACGGAATAAACCGTGATGATTTTGAGTCGATCAATCCGGCGATTAAGGGCTTCATTGTAAAAGAAAACGCTGAATTCCCATCAAATTGGCGGAGCCAATTTACCATTGATGAGTATTTCCGCATAAAAAAAATTCCCGGCATCAGCGGCATTGATACACGAAAGCTCACACGAATCATTCGCCAGCACGGCACGTTAAAGGGTGCGATTTGCTCAATAGAAGAGGACGCAGGAGCAGTTATTGAACATTTGCGTTCCAGTTCTCTAGCAACAGATCAGGTTTTTCAGGTTTCAACGAAAAATCCTTATCCGAGTCCAGGACGCGGAAAAAGGGTGGTTGTGGTCGATTTTGGAATGAAGCACGGCATACTTCGTGAATTGAATCAGCGAAATTGCGATGTCATCGTGGTGCCGTATAATGCTTGTGCAGAAGAAATTCTTCATTTGTCTCCCGACGGCATTATGCTGACAAACGGGCCTGGAGATCCGAAAGATGTGCCGGAAGCGATTGAAATGATTAAGGGAATTTTGGGGAAGGTTCCGCTGTTTGGAATTTGCCTTGGCCACCAGCTCTTTGCTCTGGCATGCGGTGCAGATACGAGCAAAATGAAGTTCGGCCACCGTGGTTCGAACCATCCGGTCAAGGATCTACGCACAGGGAAGATCGCGATTACTTCGCAAAATCATGGCTATACCGTCGAAAGTGATTCGCTAGCAAATACGGATTTGGAGATTACCCATATTGCATTAAATGATGGGACGGTTGAGGGCTTGAAGCACAAAAAATATGCTGCTTTTACGGTTCAGTATCATCCGGAAGCATCCCCCGGTCCAGAGGATGCCGGCTATTTATTCGACCAATTCTTGAGTATGATGGATTCTGAAAAACAGGAGGCTGCAGAAAATGCCAAAACGTACTGATATAAACTCCATTCTAGTAATTGGTTCAGGTCCAATTGTAATCGGCCAGGCTGCTGAATTTGATTATGCGGGCACACAAGCGTGCCTCGCACTAAAAGAAGAAGGCTATCGAGTTATATTGGTCAACTCTAATCCTGCAACAATCATGACTGATACGGAAATTGCGGACACCGTCTACATCGAACCGCTGACACTTGAGTTCGTTAGCCAGATCATTCGAAAAGAGCGACCCGATGCAGTGCTTGCAACTCTTGGTGGGCAAACGGGGCTCAATTTGGCAGTCGAATTGTCTGAGTCGGGTGTGCTTGAAGAGTGTGGAGTCGAGATCATCGGAACAAAGCTTTCTGCGATTAAACAAGCCGAGGATCGTGAATTATTCAGAGATTTAATGAATGAGCTCGGACAGCCTGTACCCGACAGTGAAATTATCCATCAAATAAATGAAGCGGAGCATTTTGTAGAAAGAGTCGGTTTCCCTGTCATTGTCCGGCCTGCATATACAATGGGCGGAACTGGAGGAGGGATTTGCCGAAATCACGAAGAATTGGCAGAGATTGTGACAAGCGGTTTGAAAAATAGTCCGGTTCATCAATGTTTGCTCGAAAAAAGTATTGCAGGCTTTAAAGAAATTGAATACGAGGTTATGCGGGACGCAAACGACAATGCGATCGTAGTTTGCAATATGGAAAATATCGATCCTGTTGGCGTCCATACAGGAGATTCAATTGTAGTCGCACCGAGCCAGACATTAAGCGACCGCGAATACCAACTGTTAAGAAATGTGTCACTAAAAATAATTCGCGCTTTGGGGATTGAGGGCGGATGCAATGTCCAATTGGCACTTGACCCCTTAAGCTATGATTACTTTATCATTGAAGTGAATCCTAGGGTCAGCCGTTCCTCTGCACTTGCATCAAAGGCAACAGGTTACCCGATTGCAAAGCTTGCAGCAAAAATAGCGGTTGGTATGACGCTTGATGAAATGTTAAATCCGGTAACAGGAAAAACATATGCCAGCTTCGAGCCTGCACTCGATTATATTGTCACAAAAATTCCGAGATGGCCTTTTGATAAATTTGAATCTGGAAACAGATCTTTAGGAACACAAATGAAGGCGACTGGTGAAGTAATGGCTATCGGCAGGACATTCGAGGAATCACTCTTAAAGGCGATTCGCTCCCTCGAAGCAAACGTCAATCACTTTGAATTAAAGGGCGGGTCTGTGATTGCCCATGACCTTCTTGAAAAGCGGATTCGCAAAGCGGGAGATGAACGATTGTTTTACATCGCCGAGGCTTTGAAACGGGGAATCAGCATCGAGATGATTCATGAATGGAGCCAAATCGATCTCTTTTTCCTGAAAAAAATGGAGGGCATAATCGCACTGGAACGTAAGCTAACCGACCATCCTTTCAACGAGGAATTAACGAAAATTGCTAAGCAAAAAGGATTCTCGGATTCTAAGCTTGCTTCTCTTTGGAGCAGCACGGCATCGGAAATTTACGCTTGGCGAAAGCAAAAAGGGATTGTTCCTGTTTACAAAATGGTCGATACATGCGCAGCAGAGTTTGAATCGGAAACTCCTTATTTCTATGGAACTTACGAAGAGGAAAATGAATCAATCGTTACGAGCAAGGCGAGCGTGGTGGTGCTAGGTTCGGGACCGATTCGAATCGGGCAAGGGATCGAGTTTGATTACGCAACTGTTCATAGTGTAAAAGCGATACAGGAAGCTGGTTATGAAGCAATCATTATCAATAACAATCCTGAGACAGTTTCTACTGATTTCAGCATCTCGGATAAGCTTTATTTTGAACCGCTTACCGTCGAAGACGTCATGCATATAATCGATCTCGAAAAACCGCAGGGCGTTGTCGTGCAGTTTGGCGGGCAGACAGCCATCAATCTCGCTGCTAAATTGGCTGAGAATGGTGTGAAAATTCTTGGCACAAGCCTTGAAGATCTTGA
>JAUZPT010000399.1 GCA_030705745.1 Bacillota bacterium
CTGGCAATGGGGTTGAGGGCCGATTCAATAATGGCCAGATATTTCATTTCCAAAGGAATGCCATATCTATCCAGAAGTTCTTCGATCATCGGAAAGTACAATTGAGCCATGCCAAGCATGCGTTCGGTCAGGCCCCGTTTCTTAACCGCATAGAGCTCTATCATATCTTTCACCTGGCGATTGTAAACCAAGGGTATAGGTGATGTTTTTCCCAATTGGGCAAAACGTTCAGCGTAAACTTCATCCGAATAAAAGGGAACAAAATCTTTGGCAAAGTTGTGAATATTGGAATAATTCTGATCGTAAAGCTTATTCGTCTTGTCAAAGAATTGAAGGTTTGCAAGGCTATCCAGCATTGCCGCAATAGGATTATCCTGTACTTTTACAGGTGCCCTGAAAGAAGAATCTTTCTTCTCCTGGCCTAATCCCATTTGTGCTTTAGCTGCCGTTCCGATTAACGTAAAAAGCAGGAGAAATAATAAAAGTTTATGCTTCATGCCTTAATAAAATATCTGTTTTAATAAAATATGCTGTAGGATGCATGGTTAAAGATAATACAAAATTATATTTTTAAACGTAGTAACGCGGAAATTTTAGAACTATTAACATTTAATGCACACCCTCCGTAGTGATGATTCACTTCAGACGGGTGAATGTTAATCATGGAAAATTAACCCCTTCTTCGCTTTTCCGGACGAATTATGCGAAATGGAGTTATTGAAAAACAGGTTGTTATTTTTTATAATAACAACCTGTTTTGTTTATTGTTTGAAGATGATGCCGGATTTAATTTCCGCAATTGCAGCCGCAGCCGCCTTTGGTGTCCTCTTTGAGCACACCCAGCTGGTGTCCCACTTTTTTGAATGCTTCGATGCAGCGGTCAAGATGGATTTGTTCATGACCTGCCGATAGCTGGACGCGGATACGTGCCTGTCCTTTCGGTACTACGGGGTAATAGAATCCGGTTACATAGATCCCTTCCTCGAGTAAACTTGCGGCGAAATCCTGCGACAGTTTGGCATCGTAAAGCATGACTGCGCATATAGCAGACTGCGTCGGTTTAATATCGAAACCGGCTTCGATCATCTTTCTGACAAAATAGGTGGTATTGGCATGCAGCTTATCCTGCAAAGTGTTGGTTTCGCTCATCATGTCCACCATTCTGATTCCTGCTGCAGCTACCAGCGGCGGAACCGAATTGCTGAACAGGTATGGCCGAGAACGTTGGCGAAGCAGTTCGATGACTTCCTTCTTACCGGTGGTGAATCCGCCGATGGCGCCCCCAAATGCCTTGCCCAGTGTACCGGTCAGTATTTCGACCTTGCCCCTGCAATTGAAAAGTTCGGTAACACCACGGCCGGTTTGTCCGACAACTCCTGCAGAATGCGACTCATCTACCATCACCATGGCGTCGTATTTCTCTGCAAGTTTCAGGATGGAATCCAATGGGGTGACATTGCCGTCCATCGAGAAGACGCCGTCCGTTACGATTAATCTGAAACGTTGAGCCTGCGCAAGTTTCAACTGTTTTTCCAGATCCGTCATATCGGCATTGGCATAACGGTAACGCACTGCCTTGCAAAGACGGACCCCATCAATGATGGAGGCATGGTTTAATGAATCACTGATAATGGCATCGTGTTCATTGAGTAATGGCTCAAATACCCCTCCGTTTGCGTCAAAACAGGCTGCATACAGAATGGTATCTTCGGTGCCAAAAAATTCAGCAATCTTCTTCTCCAGTTCTTTATGCAGATCAGAAGTTCCGCAAATGAATCGAACCGACGACATACCGTAGCCGTGGGTATCGAGCGCTTCCTTGGCTGCTTTGATGAGCTCGGGGCTGTTCGATAATCCCAAATAATTGTTGGCGCAAAAATTCAAAACTTGTTTTCCGGTGCTGACTTTGATTTCGGCACCCTGAGGCGAAACAATAATCCTTTCATCTTTGAAAAGGCCGGCTTCTTTGATGTCGGCTAACTCTTGGGTGAGATGTTCCTTGAAGCTGGTATACATTGCTATAGATATTTTGGGTTTAAATACTAAATATTTGCAAAGATAGGTTTTTTAAAAAAATTCACCCGGCGTATTTTAAGAATTCATACGGTAACAATTTTATTAAATCGGTCGTATGGAACCCGCATGAAAACCCGGCCCAAGGAAGTTTGTGTTTGGAACATGCCCGTTTCATACGGTAACAATATTATTCAACCGGGTTTATGGAACCCGCACGAAAGCATTCATCGGTGTTTGTGTTTAGAACATGCCCGTTTCATTCTTATATTTTTAATAATGTTTTGATGCAAAAATAAAATCTTTATTTTTGCCGTTGATTTTTGAATCGATATAGATATGTTAAACATATTTTATTTCAACATTTTATGAAGAAAATTCTTGTAATAGGGTCATTCGGACAGATTGGTTCAGAGTTGACTCCCGAATTGCGTCGTCGTTACGGAAATTCCAATGTTATTGCTTCAGATCTGTGTGTGAAAAAAGGCGATTCCTCAATCGAGGATGGGCCGTTCGAAAAGCTGGATGTCACGGATCCGAAATCTATCGCCGAAGTCGTAAAAAAATACAAAGTCGATTCCATATACAATATGGCGGCGATTTTGTCCGTAGTTGCAGAGACCAAACCGCAGTTGGCCTGGAACGTAGGTGTGAATGGGATTTTTAATTGCCTGGAGGTGGCACGCGAGTTCGATTGCGCCCTCTTCACCCCAAGCTCAATTGGTTCTTTTGGCCCGGGCACCCCGCTCGACAATACGCCCCAGGACACCCTTCAGCGTCCCGGGACGATGTATGGGGTGACCAAAGTCACGGGCGAACTGCTGAGCGATTATTATCATAAGCGTTTTGGCGTGGATACACGGAGTGTCCGTTTCCCGGGCATTATTTCCAATGTGACGCTCCCTGGGGGTGGCACTACCGATTATGCAGTCGATATTTATTACGAAGCCGTGAAATCGGGCCACTACGCCAGCTTCCTTAAGGCGGGAACTTTTCTGGACATGATGTACATGCCCGATGCCCTCAATGCTGCGATCCGGATCATGGAAGCAGACCCCTCAAGGTTAAAGCACCGGAATTCTTTCAATATTACCGCCATGAGCATTGACCCTGAGATGATTGCAGCCGAAATCAAAAGGCACATCCCC
>JAUZPT010000004.1 GCA_030705745.1 Bacillota bacterium
ATGATTACGGATCGGGATATTGTTATTAGGTGTATTGCTGAAAAGCATCCTGCTTCGTCAAAAATCGAGGATGTAATGAGCAATAGTTTAATAACCATTTCCCCAGATGCCACAAGCAAGGAAGCAGTGAAGCTAATGGCGGACCATCAAATCCGGCGATTGCCAGTGGTAGAAGGCGACAAGTTAGTCGGGATTGTTTCATTGGGCGACTTTGCGGTTCGTGAATTAACTGACGACCAAGCAAAACTTGCTCTTACAGAAATCTCTGAAGCAACCAACAACGAAATTCAACATTAGACACCAAGGGCGCCATTAGGCGCCTTTGGTGTAATTTTTCTATTAATACAAGGTGATTGTTATTAAATTGAATATTATTGATGCTATAATAATTTATAGTGTACATATACTGTTAGAAACACCGTTTGGAAGGAGGCAAGCCTCTGGGCACGCTTTTTAGAATACTTATTCTTCTAGTTCTTTTTTTAACGATTGGATTCTATCTCGATATAAATCAAAAGGACAATAAAGATGTACTAATTAAAGAGGACTCGACATTGTCAATGAAACAACCGATATCAATTCCCGATACAAGTAGTCATGCGTTTACTCATCCCGAAAAACCCAAAGAGGGATTAGCCCAATTTATTGGAATGAATCTGAATCATTTCATCGATTTGATGGGAAAGCCTCAAAGGATTGACAGAACTTTGTACGGGTACGACTGGTATATATACAAGGATGATTACAATCATTACTTCCAGGCAGGGATTGAAAATAACAAGGTTGTAACACTTTATGCTATCGGGAAAGACTTAAATGTTTCACCGTTTGAAATTACAGAGCCTGTAGAAGAAATATTTAATACCCAATTTATTGATGCAAATATTAATATTAACTTAAATGGTAATCTCTATCGATTCGAATTAAACGATTCTGACTTGAATTCAAGACCTCTGATGCAAATTGGAGATGTGTATGTTCAACTATATATCGATCAATTCACAGGCACGCTTTCAAGTGTCCGTTTTTTGGATGCTGCAACACTCATAAAGGAACGGCCATATGAACTCGTTTATCGTGGTCAATTGTTGGAGCCTTTAAAGCCGAACAGCGCACAGTGGAAGTTAATCGAAAATAGTACAGAACAGGAAATTTTCGATTTAACAAATATATTACGTGTAAGGAATAATGTGAAACCTTTGAAGTGGGACGAGAAAACCGCTAAGGTAGCCTATGGACATAGTAAAGACATGGCAATTCATCATGATTTTTCACATACGTCAAAAAAGTACGGCAGTTTATCAGATCGACTGAAAACCTCTAAGGTGATTTATCAATCCGCAGGGGAAAATATTGCGGCGAAATATACGGATGGACCTGCTGTAATAGAAGGATGGATGAACAGCAAAGGACATCGTGATACTTTATTGAATAAAGAATTTACTCATTTAGGTGTAGGGGTGTATGAAAAGTATTACACACAAAATTTCATCCGGAAGTGGTCCCAATAAAAAAGAAGCTTAATCAAACATGATTGAGCTTCTTTTTTAGTTATTACTCTCAATGGTATTCATACGATTGCAAATGAAATATTGGTCGTTCCAGCTGCCGTAAAAACGGAATCGTTCACCAATGTGATATTCGTTAACCTCCGCATTGTTAGTATAAGGCGCCATTTTTTTGACCCGAACTAGTTTGCGTTCCGTTTGCACCTGCATTTCCTGCACAACGATGTAGCGGTTATAATAAAAACGTTGTTTCTCCTCCGAGATCGTCTTTATTTTTCCAGTAATTACTGCCTCTTCATTTACTTTTCCAATATTTCTCCATTTAACCTCATGATCTTTCATTTCTTTTTTCGTCAAAAAGAAGAAATAGGTGCAAATAATAGGAATTAAGATAGCGGTAACCATATTCCACTCCTTCCAAAAAACGAGTTTTCAACAATTCTGATTAACAAATCCATTTTCAAATAAGCTGCTTCTTTCTGTTGTTATTTTATCATTAATCGAATTTCTCTTTATAAAAAATTTAAAAAGTCGTCGAGTTTTTCACCAATGCTTGAAAATATCATAAAGTAATATAGGCGAATGATTACAGAGGTGATATTCTATGACACAAAAAAAGCTCCATCCCTCAGTAGAGAAATTTAAAGGCTTTGTAAAAACCCATCCCGCCATTGTCCAGGAGGTGCGCTCAGGGAAGTCAACCTGGCAGGAATTATATGAGGATTGGTATTTGTTGGGTGAAGAAGATGAGAAATGGGATGCTTTTAGAGCGGAAGGCGTTAACACGAACGGAAATAGCAAATCAAACAACGAAAAAGAAAAAAATGATTGGATGTCCCAGGCGCTGGGGATGATGAAAAAAATGGACGCTACTCAAATGCAGGTGTACATTAATAATTTAAGCCAGGCTCTCGGAGCGATTCAAGGATTGATATCACAGTTCCAAGGAAGTGGGCCGGTTAGTTCCCCCCCTCCTAAGTCACCTGAAGGCCCAAAGCATCCTTTTATGTTCCGAAAAGACTGAGAGTAAGGAAGGTGCAATGACTTGAGAAAGGAAATTCAGGAGTATCTGGAAAGCAAAAAAGAATTAAAGAAGTTTGTAAGGGAACAGCCTATCTGGTACCGGAAATTATCAAGAAATCCTTATGAATTGGATTCATTGGAAACAGCATCACTGCATTATTATAAAAAAACAATTCCTGATCAAGTAGAAAAATTTACGAATGGTGTACAGATGGCCTCAATGATGTTTCAAATGTTTCAATCAATGAAAAATTCAAATTGATAAAAAGGCCACATCAAACCTGCGATGTGGCCTTTTTTATATTATTAATGAGTAATTTATTTAAGGATGGCAGACAATAAATTCATAAAGGAGCGATGAACTTGAAACGTAATCTATTAATAATCATCTCTTCCGGTGTCATGCTCATCCTTTTTTCAGGATGTCAAAGATATTTGCCGGAGTTAAAAACAAAACCGGTAATTGCCGTATCCGGTCAAATCGTGATGGCCCAAAATGAAGATGTTCCGGCAATTACATCAGCGAAAGAAGAAATATTTTCTGTCAGTTATAAAATCAGTGGGAGGAACGTATTGATTGAATGCTTTGTTCCCGATGTTTCTTTCCGCAACAATGATGAACGGAAACTACAATTAGGAAAGATAGCTGTATGGATTGACGGAAAGAAATTGGAAGAAGTTAGGTCGGCAGCGTTTATGCTTAAAAATTTGTCTTTAGGAAATCATCGAATCAAACTCGAACTGTTAAAGCTGACAAATGAATCATATGGAGCGGACAGGGAGTTTTTGGTATCCATCTCAAAATAAAAGGATTTTTTAGCTTTCCTATTTTATTCATGGTAGAATAAGGTTTGGAGGTGGATGAATGCTTGCTACATCTGAAACAATTGAACTGCTTGAGCAAAGTGAGAAATTGGCTACTATGATTATGGAATCTGAAACGGCCGAAAACTATCAAATCTCTTTATATAAATTACGCTCGAATGAATTTGCCCAAAATAAAATCCGTCATTTCATAAAGCTGAAAGAACAATACGATGAGGTTCAACGTTTTGGAAAATATCATCCTGATTACAAAAACGTAATGTCCCAGATTCGTGTGGCTAAACGCGAAATGGACATGGATCCATTAGTGACAGAATTTAAAAAAGCTGAAAATGATCTTCAGGATTTATTAAATGAAATTAGCACCCTTATTGGTGGTGCTGTTTCTAAAAATATAAAAGTTCCATCCGGTAATCCCTTTTTCGATACGATGTCCAGTTGTAGTGGTGGCTGCGGATCGGGAGGAAGCTGTGGCTGTTCCGCATAAGAAAAAGACTTGGATTTTCCCATTCAAAAGACAGGTAAGAATTGAAAAAGAATGCTTTCTTATGCTAGACTAAAAAAAACATTCGTATTTAAGGGGAAAATTGTATGCTTGGTCAGAGACAGGGATTGGTTGTTTGGCTCTATTCATTAAAACAAGCCAAAATGTTAAGAAGATTCGGTAATGTCCATTATGTCTCGAAAAAACTTAAATATGTCGTTCTGTACTGCAATCTGGAAGACGTAGAAGGAATTATGGAGAAATTGAGTT
Source organism: Bacillota bacterium (assembly GCA_030705745.1). GTDB lineage: Bacteria > Bacillota > Bacilli > Bacillales > Cytobacillaceae > Neobacillus_A. The sequence goes on from JAUZPT010000004.1 coordinate 4,111, forward strand.
CTTACTCTTTTGTTAAAAAAGTGGAACCATCCTACAAGCCTTTCCTCAAGATGGAATTTGAAAATTCATCCCCAGATAAAGCTAAAGAATACGACTATAAAATGGGCATTTAAAAAGTGAGGGCATTTTGCCCTCACTTTTTTTCCTCTTATTGCAAGGGGCCTATATAATGATTCAGCCTTAAAATCCCTATTAATTGCTGATAATACAATTCTTTTTCGGCGAACATAGAAGATGGTTTAACGGAAAGCTCATGTATTTTACTATTGAGCTTTTCTGCCGTTTCCGAGAACAAATCAAATCTTTTATTCGGAATAAAATTTGGATTTGGAATGCCTTCCCGGCATATATAAAGAGGCTGGAATTTTCCAGGATCGGTTGGTTTTAATATAACAACAAGCGATGTAAGTTCTTTTTTATCAATCTGGGTATGCAATGCCAGCATTAAGTGAAGACGATGATGATTGGACTTCGCAAGTTCAATCATTTCATATATATCGGAGTATCCTTCACCTAGCTCTATAAAACGCTGTATCAAAATGACATTCTCCTTTTCATAAATTCATAGGAATAGAGTAACATGTAATACATTTTCTGAGAAGAATTTTATCGATTGTCAATGTCAACCGCGTTGCGTAATATGTGATTTTGGTCATATAGACTATGAGAAGTTAAAGAATTCATGTTAATGTAATAGAAGCGCCGTAAATGAAGGAGATTTTTAAAATGGTAAGGAATATTCTTTTGCTGATGACAATTCTTATTTTGACCTTGGGAGCCATACTTTACGGTCAATGGAATAACTATTCAAAACATAAAATTGAAATGAAAAAAGAAATTCCTGTGAAGGCATACGAGGATATTACCATACAAACAGTTATGAATGGAAACTTAAAAATTACTCAGACTTTCAGAAGCTTGAAAAAGAACGTGGAATATCGAATTAATGAACCGAGAAAAATTTTAAATTGGGTTTGTACGAAAAAAGACGGAAAGATTTGTGATTCTCGTGACAAGGATCCACATACGTTTCTTCCTGACAAAGGAGAAATTGTCATTGATTCGACGTTGGAGGGAAAGAAAAACCATCCTGTTTTCCAATTGAGCGAATGGAGAGCGGTGCTTCCGCAAATACGAATCGCCCGTACGAATTTAAAAATAGTTGATTCCGTCGATCGCGGCGGCACATGGGTAGCAGGGATCCCGTTAATCGGTTATAAAAGGATGGATTTGATCGATTATTATGTGTTCGAAGGAAAAAAAGATGACTTTTCCCTCTATTGGCAAAAAAAGCCGCTGTATGCGACTAGAAGAAATTCCTTTTTCACATATTATTCGGAAAATCCTTCCGATAAGTGGACAATCCCAGCTAATTTTTCGGCACAATTAGAGAACTCTCCTTTTTTGGCAATTATCCATACATCTAAACTGCCATCCGCCAAACTATCCGGCTTGCTTATTGAAAATGGAAGAATCTCCAGTTCAGAGGTAGAAACGGCGTTGATTGAAAATAACATTAAACAAAAAATCGAAATTGTTCAAGGTGATAATCACTGGCTTGTTGAATTATTAGCATCTCTATATTTAGAAAAGCCGATGCATAGCGGTAAAGCTTTGTCCGTTTATGCTGAGTTGAAAACAAAGTATACGGACTCGGAATTGAAGGAATTTGTTGAAAGTATCATCCGAAGCAATCATAAAATGAATTTTGTTGACCTTGATCGATTATTGGGTGAGATGCATGGACTGGGTACTCATTTCTTTTCCTCACTACAACATCAGCCTCACGAACAACTACGCCTGAGTTTTTTTGATTTGCGAAAAGTGCTTTTGAATGGCAAAGAAAATTCAAAGATAGAAATCATGGTTTTAGCGTCAGAAAAATTTTTTCCGTTTCTTGTGACCATGAAGGAGCTAGGGTATCAAGTATCAATAACATCGAGCGAAAAGAAAATAGTTTTGAATAAAGACAATAATCAGTACGAATTTGCAGATGGCCGAACAATTTTCTTGAAAAATGGGCAGCAATATGGCATGCTGAAAAGCCCCTTTATCGTTAAAAATAACGTTATATTTATAAGCCAAATCGGCCTGCAATCCATTTTTAACGTGAAAATCCAAGAATCAGAAAAAGAAATTCAAATATTAAATTATTAGTGGAAAGAAAAAGAAAAAACCCTGCAGAAAAATCTGCAGGGTCCTTCTATATCCTTCAAGAAGGATAGAAGGCAAAGGGAGAGGAGAAACCGGAGGAAGAACTTATGGGGAAACGTAAGTCTTCTCCGCGGTTGGCAACAACATCCTCGAATTGATGTTGTTATTTTTATTATTTCCATAAAAGGGTAGCTTATACACTTTTATTAATTAAATTTCTGTTACTTATATTAATGGTTTTAAATGTGTTTAGGTTGAGTATTTTGACAACATGTTGGCTAGCTTTTGCAATTATGATAGGATAGTGAAGAAATATGATAAATGTCGAAATTAGTGGTGATGAGAATGAGAGTTGTTTCAGGCATATGCAAAGGAAGGCCTTTGAAAGCGGTGCCGGGCAATACGACGAGACCAACAACAGATAAAGTAAAAGAAGCGCTATTCAATATGATCGGGCCTTATTTTGATGGAGGGCTTGCTCTTGATTTATTTGCTGGAAGTGGCGGACTTGGAATTGAAGCCCTCAGCCGAGGTGTGGATTTGTCTATTTTTGTCGATCGGGAGCCTAAGGCTATACAGACAATCCATGAAAACATTAATGCTTGCGGTTTTGAGGCGAAATCAGAAGTGTACAGAAATGATGCAGATAGAGCTTTAAAGGCGCTGAAAAAACGTGAAATTGCCTTTGATTACATTTTTTTGGATCCTCCCTATAAGAAACAACAGTTGGTCAGCTTAATGGAAAAAATTGATGAACAACTGCTTTTAAAGGAAGACGGGCTCATTGTGTGTGAGCATAGTTTCGACGTTGAACTGCCACCTTCCATTCGAAGTCTTACGCAAGTGAAGTATGAAAGATATGGAATTATCGCGATTACCATTTATCAAAATGGTATTGTGGAATAAGGGGTGCTTTAATTTGGCAAGTATCGCTGTTTGCCCGGGAAGTTTTGATCCGATTACGTATGGACATTTGGATATCATTCGAAGAGGTGCAAAGGTATTTGATGAGGTGTACGTAGTCGTGTTAAACAACTCATCCAAAAATCCACTTTTTTCTGTGAGTGAACGAATGGATATGATTAAGGAAGTGACAAAGGATCTTCCCAATGTAAAAGTAGATCAGTTTCAAGGATTGCTAATTGATTATGCACAAAGTGTTAAAGCGAATGCCATCATCAGGGGATTGAGAGCGGTTTCGGATTTTGAATATGAAATGCAAATTACCTCGATGAACAGGGTATTGAACGATACGATTGAAACGTTTTTTATCATGACCAATAATCAGTACTCTTTTTTGAGTTCCAGTATTGTGAAAGAAGTTGCAAAATACAATGGCAAAATTTCAGAGCTTGTCCCGCCATTGGTCGAGAAGGCATTACATATGAAATTCAATCATCTATCATCGTAAATTTATAAATTTTCTTAATTGTTCGTTGTGTAAAGGAAAAGGCCATGGCAAATGCTGTGGCCTTTATTCTTTATTAAGAATCCGTTGTGACAGGATTAAGGAATAGATGACAAGGGCCATTAGAGTAAGCAATGGGCCGACAGCCATCATTTTTTGAAGAAACCCTTCCATGATTGGCGGGTACCCCGTAAAACTGACGGGAAGGGCATTTGAAGGCTTATCAGGGTTATGGTTGTTTAAGTAAATCGGTTTCCACAATACAAATGCAAACGTGCTGGCAAAAACTCCGTGCATAATTCTTGCAAAGAAAAAGGGTTTGAAACGAATATCTGTTTGCGCAAGGATGCTGGCGACTTGCGCTTGAACACTGAAGCCGCTAAAGGCAAGAATAAAACTCGTGACCATTGCTTGCTGAATCAAGGTTGCTTCCTGAACCTGGCTTGTCAATTGGCTTCCAAGGGTAATCTCAAACATTCCCGAGATGAAAGGAATGCTGAGCACTTGCGGGAAGGAAAGTGCTGAGAGAAGGATTTCAACTCCCTTGGCAAGAACTGCGGTGATATGTAAATGATATAGAATTTTATTGATCACTGAAAATAATATGATGAATCCACCTATCATCAATAATGTTTGGATGGATGAGGTCACCGCATCTCCAAGTAGTTTTCCGATGGGGCGCTTATCATTCAGACGTGTTTGATGAAAAGCAGAAAATGCGGTCCTAAGGTTAAATTTCTTTCTCTTTTTTTCCTCACGAACGTTTTCCTGACCATAAAACCGCATCACCAGGCCAACACAAATATTTCCTAAATAATGAGATAATGCGAGAAGAGTCCCGAGCTGTGCATTATAAAAAAAACCAACGGACACCGCTCCAAAAATAAATAGCGGATTGGATGAATTGGTAAATGATACAAGGCGTTCTGCCTCGATCTTTGTTAACTGTCCTTCTTGCCGCAACCGTGCGGTAAGTTTTGCTCCAGAAGGGAAGCCAGAGGCCATTCCCATTGCCCATACAAAACCTCCGACACCCGGCACTTTGAACAAAGGCCTCATCAAGGGCTCCAACAGTACACCTATAAATCTTACAACACCAAAGCCAATCAGCATTTCTGAAACAATAAAAAAAGGCAATAAAGAAGGAAAAACGATTTCCCACCACATATTTAAACCCCGGATGGAAGCTTCCAGAGATTCCTGGGGGAAGAAAATAAGAGAAGAAGCCAATATGGTGACTGTTGCGGATAAAAACACGGTTTTTAGTTTGGAACGAAACACGGCAAGAATCTCCTTTCCTTGCGAAAATTAGTATGCAAGGTATATAACCTTGATTAGTGCGCTGACTTGTCCTTGTATAACACAATATACTCATAGAACACTGATTTAGACCATAGAATTGTAAGAGAAATAGCGTTAGCCGATGTGATAGCGAATGAAGGATGCATGGCTTTTAAACGAGCAGAGGCTATTTAGGAATAGGAGGAAACTCAGGTGGCGCGTCCGACGGTTGGGCTTGCACTAGGATCAGGCGGAGCACGCGGCTTTGCCCATTTGGGAACGATTAAGATTTTGAAAGATGAAGGAATCCCGATTGATCTTATAGCCGGGAGCAGTATGGGAGCATTGGTGGGATGCTTTTATGCGGCCGGAATTGACCTAGAACAATTATATAAAATATCAGGTGCATTCAAGAGGAAATTCTACCTCGATATTACGGTACCAAAAATGGGCTTCATAGCAGGAAATCGAGTAAAGGACTTAATCAGGGTTTTTACCCACAATAAAAATCTTGAACAATTAAACATCCCGGTAGGGGTAGTCGCGACAGATTTGATGACAGGAGAAAAAGTGGTTTTTAAAAGCGGGTCAATATCGGATGCGGTCAGAGCGAGCATATCGATTCCTGGTGTTTTTGTCCCTGAAAAGATTAATGGCAGAATCTTTGTAGATGGCGGGGTTGTTGACCGTGTGCCGGTTTCTGTTGCAAAAGAAATGGGAGCTGATATTGTCATTGCAGTTGATGTTTCCAAGGTGAAGAAAAATGCCGAAATTACATCCATCTATGATGTCATTATGCAAAGCATTGATATCATGCAAACGGAGCTTGTCAGCAGTAAAGTGATTGATACAGATATTATGATTAAACCTCATGTGGAAATCTTTAGCTCACGTGCATTTACAAATATTAAGGAAATTATTGAAATCGGTGAGGAAGAAACCAAAAAGCATATACCGGAGATAAAAGAATTAATCGAACGTTGGCAAAAATAATGAAATACTGAACACTAATGAGGCTGACCCTTTGCTTTTGAGTCAGCCTCGTTCAAATAGAATTTCGGACGAATATAGTATTTATGGAACAAATATGGGCGGTTGACGGAATTCCATTTCGATATGATCTCTTTGATTACTTCCAGAAATGGCGCACGAATAAATTCTGGAAGCGCGGATGTCCAGCGAAATGGAGTGGTGTTGAAAGGAAGACAGCTTCGAAACAAGAGGGAGCGAGTAGTGTGTCTTCATTTTATTTAAATATTCGCGGCCTCTTCCGGACATTCCTAATAAGCGTAAGTAAGAGACTTTTTTGCTTTCAACAACCATTTCCTCCTTGCGCGCATTTGTAAGAATATGTGCGCATGCTCGCTGCAGTCTCGTCCATGTGTAACGCTTCGTTTTTATTTGTTCCATAAATTCCGCAAATGAGGCCGCTGCTAACGATGCCTTTAAAAATCTATGTTCCAGCCCTTCTTCCATCTCATAAATGCTTCGAAGATCGTCCGGTGTCATTTGGAGCAACCGATACTTCAATAATTGCCAATAGTTTTCCCAATGGTGAAACAAGCCGTATTTACGATAGTATTCTTCAAGCAGAACCGCGCTTTGGGCAGGTATAAACTGGCGAATACTATGCTGCCCGTCTGTACTATCAAAAAGGGCTTTACGAATGCTTGTAGCACTGGCAATCGTCTCCGATGAAAAATGTTCATCATGGTAGTCGGCATGTTTTCTTTTTATCGTGAGCGGAAGCATGCCGCTTTTTTGACGATGGAGTGCTTGTATGTATTGGAATCCAAGGATATTATTTGGCTTTGATAAATTGACCAAATTACCTTGAAGCTGCAAATCTTCAAATGAAAGGGACAACGCTTTTGGATAGCTGACACCTGTTTTAATATGTAATTTTACCTTTTCATCAAAGAGGCTTTGATTCTTCTCGAATAGATGCATAGTATTTTTAAATGCTTCTATATCACCATCCTCACTACCGAAACAAAGAGCGCTGCAGCCAGCTGCTTCCAAAAGGGACACTGCCCCGTTTGCAAATGTTTCTGCTTGCTGGACGGCAAAGGGATATGGAAGTTCAAAGACAATATCCGCGCCTCCAAGAAGTGCCATTTTCGCTCTCATCCATTTCGAAACGAGGGCTGGTTCTCCTCTTTGAAGAAAATTACCGCTCATGGCAGCAATGACAATTTGTGCTCCTGCCGCTTCCCTGGCTGCTTCCAGGTGAAAGGCATGTCCGTTGTGGAAAGGGTTATATTCGACAATAACGCCGACTGCTTTCATGATTAACACCTCCAGTAAGTTGTACAAGCTATTGATTTCACCGTATAATTTACAACAAGTAGTTTTATTATAGCAAAATGGCCGGGAGAATCCTAAAACATATCAATAAGCGAATTATTTGCTTGAATTTGAGCAAAACACCCCCATTTAATGGTCATAGGCGGTTTGCGAAATTAATTTAAGGATACACTTTAATGATGGCATTTTAACTTAAGAAATAAATTAGTTCGGAAAGGTAACCCCCATTTTCGGTGTAAAGAAAAAACATTGACAAAAAATTATTCGAAGGCTATAATTACCTTTGTTGCCTTGAGGTGATTCAAATGAAATGGACATTAAGTCAATTGCAAAAATATCGAAACAAGGAATTTTCAATCGATGAAACAGTCAGAGTGGATGAACTGAAAGAGACTGATCCAACGATTCGGGAAGTTTCGCCGATTCATATAACTGGACGTGCTGATATCGCTTCAACTGAAGTGACATTTCATTTAAAAGTAACAGGTTATTTGATTCTTCCTTGTTCTCGTACATTAGTGGATGTGAATTATCCAATCGATGTCGAAACAACTGAAACATTCCTCTTACATGATTCCGGTTTCGGATCAAATGAGGAGGTTCATCAAGTGAAGGACGATGTGATCGACGTCATGCCGGTCATTCGTGAAATTCTTTTGCTTGAGATACCGATGCAAGTGTTCTGTGAGGATGTAACCAGTGAGGGTGGCGCTCCACAATCCGGAAACGGGTGGGAAGTCATTCAAGAAGACGCTGGCAACAAAAAGTTAGATCCTCGTTTAGCAGGGCTTGCAAAGTTTTTTGACGACAAAAATTCTTCTTCCGATTAATAATCGGCGGAAACAAAAAAAAGCAAAGTGAAGTGCCAGCGAAATCTGGTCTACATTAACTTTCTTAATACTCTTTAAGGAGGTGGGAAGAATGGCTGTACCTTTTAGAAGAACTTCTAAAACTGCAAAAAGAAAACGTCGTACGCATTTTAAATTAAACGTACCGGGTATGGTAGCCTGCCCAAACTGTGGTGAAATGAAACTTGCTCACCGCGTATGCAAAGCTTGCGGAACATACAAAGGAAAAGACGTTGTTAACAACTAATTTTTCATCATGATTAAAGCACAAGGAGCATTTATGCCCTTGTGCTTTTGTCGTTTATACAAAGAATTTCCAACATAAGCGGGAGGAATTCAGGTGGACTATCGCATTGAAGAGCATGCAGATGGATATATTTTATTTACGATTCAAAGGAATGACAAAAGAAATGCGATCAATTTTGAAGTCATGAACGGGCTTGAAGAAGCGATCAGACGGGCAAAACACTCAGAAATGAAGTGTTTAGTCATTACAGGAACAGGAAACCAAGCATTCTGTTCAGGAGGCGATTTATCGGTATTCCACACGTTACATACGAGGGAAGAAGCGTATCCAATGCTGTCGAAAATGGCGAATCTTTTATATGCGCTGCTTACTTTTCCTAAACCGACAGTCGCGCTAATGAATGGTACAGCAGTTGGAGGTGGATGTGAGCTGGCCGTAGCGTGTGATTTCAGGCTAGCCCGAAAAGGAATCAGGGCTGGGTTTGTGCAGGGAAGGCAGGCGATTACTACCGGCTGGGGGGGAGGAGCGATTCTGGCAGAGAAACTATCTTTTGCTTCCTCCATGAAATTATTGATGGAAGCGAACATCGTATCAGCGGATGTTTTAGCGGAAATAGGATTCATCACTGAACTATATGAAGATGATCCTCGCCGTGCACTTGATTCTTTTTTAGATAAAATGCTAACAACAAATGGAAATGTGTTAATGGCCTATAAAAATATTTGGATCAACAAATGGCAAGCAACGCAATTAAGAGAGAGAATCGAAGAAGAAGTTAAACATTGCTCTATTTTATGGGAAAGTGAAGAACATCATCAGTATGTGGCGAATTTTTTGAAAAAAAAGTGAATAAAGGTGAATGAGGATTTCTAATATCAGTCTATCTTTTCTAGTAGAAGCATATGTATGAATAAAAACACTAGGAGGGATTTATTGATGTCACCTACTCGCCAGGATGCTTGGACCCAGGACGAAGATTTGTTGCTAGCGGAAGTGGTGTTACGGCATATAAGAGAAGGAGGTACACAACTGCAATCTTTTGAGGAAGTAGGGAGAATGTTAAGCCGGACTTCAGCAGCGTGTGGCTTCAGATGGAATTCGTACGTACGAAAAAAATATAAATCAGGTATTGAGTTGGCGAAAAAACAACGAAAAGAAGCTAAGCGGCAACCAGTGTCTGAAATACAACAATTAGAGACGGACGATGTGGAATTAGAGCAAACGATTTCAGAAGAAATGCCGAAACAGGCGGAGGTTTCATTTCAAACTGTTCTCAATTATCTTCATAGCCTTCATGAAAAGGCTGAATTATCATTCGGAATTGAAGAGGACAAAGAAAGAAATCTTGAAAAAATTAAAGAACTAGAAAAGAAAGCTTACTACTTGGCTGCAGAAAATGAAAGACTCTTGAAAAATTTGAAAGCAATCGAAACAGATTACCATTCACTAATTGAAATTATGGAACGCGCACGAAAAATGGTCGGTCTTCAAGGGGAGGATCGGCAAAAAAAATTCGAATTCCAGCTTGATGATCGAGGCAATTTGGAGAGAGTCGATTAAGGAAAAAGCGGACTTTGCCAGTCCGCTTTTTGTATTTATATGTTAATGGTTTTGAGGTTTTACGCCTTCAGGATACCAAACGAGAGGATTTTCACCACGGTCACGATCAACTTCATAATTGACGCTAGTGAAGCCCATTTTGTTCCAAAATTCAGACGAGTTAACACGGGGATTCGTTTTGATCGGGAGCCCAAAATTTTGTGCGAATTGCACGAGTGCCTTGCCGAAACCTTTACCTTGATAATCGGGAAGAACTTCCAATTTCCAAAGCTCCAAATAATCCTGTGGAGGATAAAAATATCGATCAGATTTCGAATCGACTTCATATAAGCTCATTCGGGCAACAAGTTTATCCCCGAAATAGATTCCGTAAAAAGGTGAATCACTGTCGTCCTCTACAATATTTGCTTCCAAATCTTCCAGCATGGACAGTTCTTGAATGCCATATTCCTTGAACTTTTTAAATTCTTCGAGCGTCTTAAAATTCACTTTTAACTTTCTAACTTTGATTGACATGAAAAACCCCCCTTAAAATGCTCCTCTTCTTTAAACTCTATATCGCAGAGGAAGATACGATGACATAATAAATAAAAAAGATTTGATATTTTCACACTATATTGATTTCATTATATAACAGTTTTACAAAAAATTCTGCCTCCAACTTCCGAAACCGTTTTCAAAATTTGCAGGAAATTGACGGAAACTTGTAGAAACATACTATATTGGGGAGCTATAGGGATAAGAAAGGGGTAGAAATGTGCAAAAGATCTTAATTGCCAATAGGGGAGAAATTGCATTACGGATCATTAAGACTTGCCGGGAGATGGGAATTGAAACCGTAGCGGTTTATTCCGATGCTGATAAAGATATGCCTTTTGTGAAAGCAGCAACAAAAGCGATTCGAATTGGCGAGGCACCGGTCAATAAATCGTATCTTCTCACGGAAGCAATTATTGAAGCTGCAAGGAGTGAGAAGGTAGATGCCATCCATCCGGGCTATGGATTTTTATCAGAAAACGCGGTTTTTGCGGAATTGGTAGAGCGTGAAGGGATGAAATTTATTGGCCCAACCGCGAAAACCATTGAAATGATGGGGGATAAGATTGTCTCGAGACAAACCATGGAAAAAGCCGGGGTACCAGTTGTACCTGGAAGTGGAACTGGTCTCCAATCCATGGAGGAAGCCATCCATCTGGCTGATTCAATCGGCTATCCAGTTATGCTGAAGGCCAGCAGTGGCGGAGGCGGTATTGGAATGGTGCGCTGTGAAAATGAACAAGCGCTCGTTAAGGCGTTCGACTCGACGAAAGCGCGTGCCAAGGCCTATTTTGGCTCTGACGCAGTGTTTCTGGAAAAATTCATTTCCGACAGCAGACATGTTGAAGTCCAAATATTTGGAGATGTACACGGTAATCTCGTGCATTTATTTGAACGTGATTGTTCGATTCAACGGAGGCATCAAAAGGTAGTCGAGGAAACGCCATCACCATTTCTTTCGGAGAATGCTAAAGTAAAAATGTATGAAACGGCCCTTTTAGCTGCCAATGCAGTCGGATATATAAATGCAGGGACGATTGAATTTATCGTCGATGAACACGAAAATTTTTATTTTTTGGAAATGAATACTCGTTTGCAGGTGGAACATCCGGTAACAGAACAAATTACAGGATTGGACTTGGTCAAGTGGCAAATTCTTGTTGCTCGCGGAGAAAAACTGCCGCTGCTTCAGGATGAAATCAAACGGCAGGGGCACGCCATCGAATTCCGTCTGTATGCAGAGGATCCGGTACGTTTTTTGCCGTCCCCCGGCAAAATAACTGAATGGAAATGGACGGATGGACAAGGTGTTCGAATTGATAACGGTTATGAAGAGGGAAATACGGTTACACCATTTTATGATCCAATGATTGCCAAGTGTATTTTTTTCGGGGAAAACAGGAAAGAGTCTTTGTCACGCGCAGATGCCTTTTTCAGAGGATTGAAAATTGACGGCATCAAGACGAATGCCCAGCTTTTTAAGGAAATTATTGTAGACGAAGAATTCCAGAAGGGCGATTACACGACAAACTTTTTATCAAAAACAAACGTGAAAAATTAATAGGAGGAAATGAACATGAAAGAAATTATTTCAACAATGGCGGGTACGGTTTTGAATGTATTAGTTTCAGAGGGTGACGATGTGGCAATCGGGCAGGAAGTGATCGTGCTAGAGTCAATGAAAATGGAAATTCCGATTGAAAGCACAGACGAAGGGTCCGTAAAAGAATTAAAGGTCAATATTGGCGATTTTGTCAATGAAGGCGACGTTTTAGTTGTTCTTGAGTAGAGATAATGATGATGTGATAATAAAACAGGAGGAGGGAAATGATGGCTAACAATCATCCTATCAATGAAAAGCTTTTCGAAAACCGCAAAGTGGTGGAAGCGGGGGGGCATGCAAAGTATCACGAAAAGCAAAAAGAACATAATAAGTTATTTGTCCGGGAGCGTCTTTCTCTTCTATTTGATGAAGGGAAATATGAAGAGGACGGAAAGTTTGCGAATGTCCAAGCAAAGGATTTACCTGCTGATGGTGTTGTAACTGCCATTGGGAAAGTGAATGGACAAAACGTCTGTGTCATGGCGAATGATTCTACCGTAAAGGCGGGCTCATGGGGAGCAAGAACGGTTGAAAAAATCATTCGAATTCAGGAAGTGGCTGAAAAGCTGAAAGTTCCTCTTTTCTACCTCGTTGATTCTGCTGGCGCAAGAATCACGGATCAGCTTGATATGTTTCCGAATCGACGTGGTGCCGGGAAGATTTTTTACAATCAAGTTAAATTTTCAGGGATGATTCCGCAAATCTGCATTCTATTTGGTCCCTCAGCAGCCGGTGGAGCTTATATACCAGCTTTTTGCGACATCGTCATCATGGTTGATAAAAATGCCTCAATGTACCTCGGTTCACCAAGAATGGCTGAGAAAGTAATTGGGGAAAAGGTGACGCTTGAAGAAATGGGCGGAGCAAGAATGCATTGTTCTGTAAGCGGTTGCGGAGATGTTTTGGCCAATAATGAAGAAGAAGCCATCGAGCTAGCAAAAAACTATCTCGGTTATTTCCCCGCTAATTTCAAACAAAAGCCAAGCGTGCTCCAAGGTGTTTCTCCGAAAGAAGGGCGTGCGCTTGAGGAAATCATACCGGTAAATCAAAACGCACCTTTTGATATGTATGAGTGCATAGACCGTTTGATCGACGAAGGAAGCTTTTTTGAAATGAAAAAATTATTCGCACCTGAACTGATTACCGGCTTTGCCAGAATTGATGGAAAAGTGACGGGTATAATTGCTAACCAGCCGAAAGTAAAAGGCGGTGTCCTGTTCGTTGATTCTGCTGACAAAGCTGCTAAATTTATTCAGCTTTGCGATGCGTTCCATATTCCATTATTGTTTTTGGCCGATGTGCCGGGCTTTATGATCGGAACAAAAGTGGAACGTGCTGGGATTATTCGACATGGCGCAAAGTTGATCGCTGCAATGAGTTCCGCGACCGTTCCGAAAATTTCAGTCATTGTTAGAAAGGCATATGGAGCAGGTCTATATGCTATGGCCGGCCCGGCTTTCGAACCGGATTGCTGCATAGCCTTGCCGACTGCCCAAATTGCTGTCATGGGACCGGAAGCTGCAGTAAATGCAGTTTATTCCAATAAAATAAATGAAATTGAAGACCCAAAAGAAAAAATAGCCTTTGTACAGGCGAAGCATCAGGAATACAAGGAACATATCGATATTTATAAGCTGGCATCGGAAATGATTGTTGATGAAATTGTTGCCGCTTCTGAACTTCGTGATGTACTGATTCAAAGATTTGCCTATTATGCAACGAAAGAAATGCCTTTCGGCGAAAGAAAGCACCCGGTTTACCCGGTCTAAGAAATCAATCCCTATTCGAATAAGTTTCGAATAGGGATTCTTATTTTTCTGATCTATCATGTCGTGGTTTCTATACACACGTTGATGGAGTTCTGGTAAAATATTCATTAAAGAGAACAAAAAGAGGGATTTTTATGAAAATTGGAATTATAGGCGGCGGTTCAATTGGAATGTTATTTGCAGCTTTGTTAAGCGATTCTTTTCCAATTGTGCTTTATACCAGAACGGTGATGCAATCCGATGAAATAAATAAAAATGGTATTGTTCTGATACAAAATGGAAAAGAGACGAGAAAAAATGTTTCGGCATTACCGATTTTTGATTATCGAGGGACAGAGGACTTGACGTTAATCTCTGTTAAGCAATATCAACTTGAAGAAATACTGGAAATGCTGCAAAATCCGGATGTTGCAAAAGGGAGCTTGGCATTTCTCCAAAATGGAATGAGCCATCTTAAACTGCTTTCTAACTTGGATCATGAAAATATCATTGTTGGCTCGGTAGAACATGGAGCATATCGGGTAAACGCCTTCACTGTTCGACACAACGGAATTGGTGCGACAAGAATGGCTGTTTTTAAAGGGAACGGTAATTTATTAAGCAATTTTGCCGCTTTTGCTCCACAACAATTTCCGCTTATCCTCGAACATGATTATTATGAAATGCTACTAAAAAAATTAATAGCGAATGCGATCATAAATCCTTTGACTGCGCTTCTTGGTGTGGAAAATGGACAATTAATCGAAAATCAGCATTATTTAAACGTTTTTATGGAGCTATTTGAAGAAATTGCAACAGTATTTAATTTGAAAAATAGGCAGGAATACATAGATCAAGTCGTAGAAATTTGCAGGAAAACGGCAGAAAATCGTTCGTCCATGTTAAAAGACATAGAAGCGAAGCGAAGGACTGAAGTTGATGCAATTCTTGGTTATATATTGGAAGAAGCGTTAAAACAGGGGAAAAAGGTCCCCTTGTCACACAGTTTATTCCATTTTGTGAAAGGAAAGGAGATTTTTAGGGAGGGATTCAGTTGACCACCGTTCTTTCATTTATTTTTACAGCCTTATTTACAGCACCGATTTTTGGTTACTTAGCTTTATATTTCGTTGTTAGAGTGCTGACCAAAAATAAAAGAAAGTCGATTCATTTTGCTTCCGACTACAGCACTATTTTATTTATTGTATGTGTGCATTTTAGTATATTGGTAATATTCGGAAAGTCATTAGTATGGTACATAGTTTTGGCGATGATGGTCATTTCGTCTTTCTTTGTATTCCTTCATTGGAAGCTGAAGGGAGAGATTCACTATGGCAGGGTTTTTAAAGGGATTTGGAGATTTCATTTTTTGATCTTTTTCTTTGCATATATCTTTTTGACGCTTTTCGGTGTTATCGAGGCTGCAATCGGTTATGCAGGATTCTTTTAAAAAAGGTGTAGGAATAATTTTTAGATTTTTTTGAGCAAAGTTTTTTTTATAATTCATATGTAAATGCTATACTCGTATGGAATGAATTTTGGTTGACCAGAAAGGAAGAACATTAAATGGAGATGTTAAATCTCTCTTTACCAGCTACGAATCGTTTTGCATCGTGTTATTTGGAACAAACAGAAGATATTCTGCCTTTTTTTCATTATCGTTTTGATCAAACATCAGACTATCATGAAAGATTGTTGGAATTGAAAGATAGAGTATTTCCGCGAGAAGAAATCGCCGGGCATATCGACACATATATGGCTCGTTTTCCGTCTTCAAAGGCAGTTAAGGATTCTATTAAGAAATTGAAAGCCGATAATTCAGCTGTAATTATTGGAGGACAACAAGCAGGAATTTTAACTGGTCCACTTTATACAATACATAAAGTAATTTCGATCATTAAACTTGCTGAGGAAAAAGAAAAAGAACTTAATATTCCAGTTGTACCCGTTTTTTGGATTGCAGGGGAGGACCATGATTACCAGGAGGTTAATCATGTTTTTGTTCCGGTTGCACAAAGAGCGGATAAATGGGTTTACCCGGAAAAAGTACTGCAAAAGAGGATGGTTTCCGACATTCCACTCGATAAAGATATTTGCATGGAATGGGCGAGGAATTTGATTCGGAATTTCGGTGAAACCGAGCATACAAACAATGTCCTGAATTTCATTGAGAGTGCTGTGGCTCAGTCGCTTAGTTTCGTCGATTTTTTTGCAACGATTATCATGTCATTATTCAAGGAATACGGCCTTCTTATCATTGACTCAGGAAACGAAGGATTGAGAAATATTGAAAAAAATATATTCTCAAGACAAATTGAGCATCAAGCTGCCATTACTTATGCAGTGTTGGAACAGCAGAAGGAAATCAGGGAAAAGGGTTTCTCGCTTGCGATAGATATGGACGAAAGAGCGGCAAACCTTTTTTACTATGACAAGCAGTTGAATGAACGAATATTATTGGAATTCGATCGCAATCAAGATCGCTTTACTGGAAAAAATGGATCTTTGTCCTTTTCGACAGAACAGTTATTGGAGATTGCTGCCAATCATCCTGAAAAACTAAGCAATAATGTAGTGACGAGACCGTTGACGCAGGATTGGCTATTCCCCACGCTAGCATTTATTGCAGGACCAGGCGAGATTGCATATTGGGCGGAACTGAAGCAGGCTTTTGAGCATTTTGACATCAAAATGCCGCCAATTGTGCCAAGGTTAAATATCACCCTGCTGGACCGTTCAATTGAGACGGAATTAAAAGATTTGAATTTGCCAGTTGAAAAGGTTCTTGCTCGTGGCGTAACAGAAGAAAAGGAACAATTTCTTGATTCAATAAAAGACAAGGAAGCCGAACAGTTATTTTCGTCTATTAAAGACCAATTAATTGAACAATACCGTCTCCTTGAGGAAAAAACGAAACAAATTGATAGCGGGCTGCTTCCGCTTTTAAGCAAGAATGAATCGATACTGTTAAAGCAAATCGAATTTATGGAATCAAGGATTGAAGATTCGGTGAAAAATAAGCACGAGGTTATCCTAAAGAAATTCTCTCGCACTGAACTTGCTCTAAGGCCTGAAGGATCGCCACAAGAGCGGATTTGGAATGTATTTTCATTTTTCAACAGTTATGGAATGGATTTTATTGATCATCTCATGAAATTGGACTATGCATTTGACGGGAGCCACAAAGTCATAAAAAAATAAAAATTTCTCCGTAAAGGAGGAATTTTTTTTTCGTCTAAAACGTTCTTTTAACGAAAAAAAGTGGCACTAAAAGAATATTTAAAAAAATTGTGGAGGAAAGTGGAGGATTGTGGTACATTTTAAATAGAAAGTGGGGGTAATGGCTATGTTCATGGGTGAGTACCATCATAACATTGATAATAAAGGCCGCTTAATCGTGCCCTCCAAAGTCCGTGATGGCTTGGGCGAAATGTTCATTATTACCCGTGGTCTGGATCAATGCTTATTTGGTTATCCACTTCCAGAATGGAGTCTTATTGAAGATAAGCTTAAGGCATTGCCTCTTACAAAAAAAGATGCACGAGCATTTACCCGATTTTTCTTTTCTGGAGCAGTGGAAAGTGAAATTGACAAACAAGGAAGAATCAATATTCCTGCACCTCTCCTCCAGTATGCGAAATTAGAAAAAGAATGTGTCATAATAGGCGTTTCCAATCGAATCGAAATATGGAGCAAACAGATTTGGGAGGACTATTTTGCAGAGTCTGAAGAATCTTTTGCTGAAATTGCAGAAAATATGATTGGTTTTGATATATAATGGGAATACTATATTGATATAATTCTGTAGTACCCCCGATCGATTGGAAAGGTGGAAATTTTTTGATGTTTGAACATACAACCGTTTTATTGAAAGAAGCAGTTGAAGGCCTAAATATAAAGCCCGATGGCATGTATGTCGATTGTACCCTTGGAGGGGCCGGACATAGTGCCCTCATTCTCTCGAAATTGAATGAAAAAGGCCGCTTGTTTGCCTTCGACCAGGATGAAACAGCGATTGCCAATGCAAAAGAAAAATTGGCGGAATACAGTGACCGAGTAACTTTTATTAAAAGTAATTTCCTTTTCTTGAAAGAAGAGCTTGAAAAGCTTGGCATTGAGAAAGTTGATGGAATATTGTATGACCTTGGAGTTTCATCTCCCCAATTGGATACACCGGAAAGAGGATTCAGCTATCATCATGATGCGCCGTTGGATATGAGAATGGACAATGATGCGCCGCTGTCTGCTTATCAAGTCATTAACGAATGGAAATATGAAGATCTTGTAAGGATTTTTTTCCAGTATGGTGAAGAAAAATTTTCAAAACAAATTGCACGCAAGATTGAGAAAGCAAGAGAAGAGAAACATATTGAAACTACCGGTGAATTGGTGGAACTCATAAAAGAAGCGATTCCTGCTCCCGCCAGAAGAAAGGGCGGCCATCCTGCGAAAAGAGTTTTTCAGGCGATAAGAATCGCAGTAAATGATGAATTATCGGTCTTTGAAAAATCACTTGAACAAGCAATGACGCTGTTAAATCAACATGGAAGAATCAGTGTAATCACCTTTCATTCCTTGGAAGACCGAATTTGCAAGTCTGCTTTCAGAAAAGCAAGTGAAACACCTAATTTGTTACCTGGGCTTCCGATTATTCCGGAAGAATATATGCCGGAGATGAAGCTGGTAACAAGAAAGCCGATAGTGCCTTCGGAAAATGAACTAGAGCTTAATAATCGCGCGCGTTCTGCAAAACTTCGGCTCGCTGAAAAATTATAAAAGATAAAAATCAAATAGATAGAACTAGAAAACAGGAGGGGAAGAAATGAGTAATCTAGCCAGGAAGCTTCAACAGGAACAACAGCAGAGGACAGTCAAAGAACCAAAGAAGGCGAGAATTAAAAAAATCGGGATTACACCGGGGGAAATGGTGTTAGGTTTGGCTTTTGTGACACTAATAGGATTTGGATCTGTTCAGATGATTTCAAAACAGGCTCAAATGTATAGTGTGAACAAGGAAATTCAGGATGTACAAGTTTCCATTACAAACCAGCAAAAGGTAAATAATGATTTGAAAGACCAAGTAAGTGAGCTAAGTACATACGCACGCATAGGAGAAAAAGCAAAAAAACTTGGACTTCAATTGAATGAAAATAATGTTAAGGTAGTGCAGGGGAAATGATTAAGAAACAGAAGAATATGAACAATGGAGCAGTCGGATTATTTGCGTTTTTCGTCCTGCTCTTTTTTATATTGGCTTACAGATATTTCTCTATTCAAATTTCAGGAGAAGTTTCAGGGCAACCTCTTGTGGCAAGAGCACAGCAAAAATATATGAAAGAAAACGTCATCGAAGCGAGCCGGGGAACAATTTATGACCGGAAAGGGGAAGTTGTTGCTGAGGACACAGCTGCCTATACATTGATTGCCATACTCGATAAAAAAATGACAGTGGATCCGAAAAAACCGATGCATGTGGTCGATCCGGATAAAGAAGCTAGAGAGCTCGCCCAATATATCGACATGAGTGAATCCGACATTTATCAAAAGCTGTCTGAAAAACATATATTTCAGGTTCAATTTGGTAAGGCTGGACGAGATATCTCCTTTCAAACCAAAAGTAAAATAGAAGCTCTTAAGCTGCCCGGCATTACTTTTATTCGGGATTCTAAACGCTTTTACCCAAATGGCATATTCGCATCGCATGTTGTAGGGTACACGGAGACGAAAGATCAAGGGGATCAAAAAGCACTATCAATCGGAAAAATGGGCATTGAAAAAACCTTTAACAATTATTTGACAGGCACAAATGGGAAAATTGATTATCAAAGTGATTTATGGGGTTATTTGCTGCCAAATGGGAAAAAGAAAATCACGCCTGCACAAAATGGAGATGACGTATATCTTACTTTGGATAAGAATATTCAGACCTTTTTAGAAGATTCCCTCAACAAAGTAGATCAAGAATACAAGCCCAAAAAAATAATCGCCATTGTCGCAGATCCGAAAACAGGAGAGATTCTTGCGATGGGGCAAAGGCCGACCTTCAATCCGAAAACTCGTGAAGGAATTGAAAAAAGTTGGCACAATGAGAGTGTTGAAACATCTTTCGAACCCGGTTCGACAATGAAGATTTTCACTTTATCCGCTGCAATTCAGGAAAATGTGTTTAATCCGAATGAGTTTTATCAATCTGGTTCCTATAAAGTCACTCCAAAAGACCGGCCAATCCATGATCATAATTATGTGGGCTGGGGGAAGATCACCTTCTTGGAAGGCGTGCAGAGATCATCCAACGTTGCTTTTGCGCGAATTGCAAATGAAAAATTGGGCTTTGACAAATTGAGAGAGTATTTAACAAAATTCGGATTTGATAAACCTACTGGCATTGATTTGCCTGATGAGACGTCAGGAAAGATTCAATATCAATGGCCAATAGAAAAAGCGACAACAGCTTTTGGACAGGGAACTGCGATAACACCAATCCAGCAAATTCAGGCTGCAACTGCAGTAGCGAATGGCGGCAAAATGATGAAGCCGCACATAGTCCAGAAAATTATCAATCATGACACAGGGAAAGTAGTGAAAAATTATTTGCCTGAAGTCGTTTCTACACCGATCTCCTCCGAAACGGCAAAAAAAGTGCGTGACATACTCGAAACGGTCGTTACATCACCAAAGGGTACCGGGAGTCGTTACAAGATTGATGGATACAATGTTGCCGGAAAGACTGGCACCGCGCAAATGCCAGGTCCTGATGGCAA
Organism: Bacillota bacterium; assembly: GCA_030705745.1. Classification (GTDB taxonomy): domain Bacteria; phylum Bacillota; class Bacilli; order Bacillales; family Cytobacillaceae; genus Neobacillus_A. The sequence continues at coordinate 24,565 of JAUZPT010000004.1, forward strand.
GTATTTAACTGGGCCAAGTAATTATGTATTTTCGTTTTTAGGAATGGCGCCTACGAATGATCCTAAGCTGATCGTCTATGTAGCGGTTCAACAGCCTAATATTGATAATTACTTCAAAGGGTCAATTCCTGTTTCCGAAGTTTTCAAGCCGTTGATGAAGAGCAGCTTACAATATTTGAATATACAGCCGTCAAAGCAAGAAAAACCACAATCTAACCTTTTGCCTGATATGATTGGACAATCTTCTGAGTCGGCAATCACAGAGTTAAAGGACAAAGGATTCGATACAATCGTTCTTGGCAATGGAGGAGAAGTCGTAAATCAGCTTCCTACTGGGGGAAGGGTAATCCTTGAAGGGGAAAAAGTTATTCTGAATACGGGTGGAAATGTTATAATGCCAACCTTAAAAGGCTGGTCACTAAGAGATGTAATGAAAATAGGGCGACTGCTCAATGTTAAACTTAGTTCTGCGGGAAGCGGATATGTAGATAAACAAAGTATACAAGCTGGAACTCATCTTCAGCGGGGAGATTCTTTGATTGTACAACTTATGAAACCCGAGCAATTGAATAGCGAAATGCTGCAGAAAAAAGATACAGCTAAGGGAACGACGGGGAAATCAGTGAAGAATAGCCCCTCTGATACGAGTATGCATGACTAAGCTTCTCAAAATAAGGCATTGAATTTTGGCGATGTTCTAAATGAAATTGTACAAGCATATAAATGAACGACCTATGTAAAGGAGGATCGTTCTTTTATGCGTGTTTCTAATGTAACCGTCCGCAAGAGGCTTATGATTGCTTTGTTCGTCGGTATTCTTACCTTCTTGATTATTGACGTCCGGCTTGGCTATGTTCAGTTTATACTAGGGGATCATTTAACAGATATGGCTAAAGGTTCCTGGAGCAGGAATATTCCATTTGAGCCTAAGCGGGGAGAGATTGTCGACCGGAATGGTGTTCCACTTGCCACGAATGTAAGTGCTCCGACAGTATATATTGTTCCAAGACAAATAAAAGATCCTTCAGGAACTGCTGGTAAATTGGCTTCCGTACTGCAATTATCCAAAGAAAAAACATATAAAAATATAACAGCGGTAGAATCGATAGTACGCCTTCCGGGTGGAAGAAAGATTTCTCATGAAAAGGCAAAGGAAATCAGAGCGCTTGGCCTGCCGGGTGTTTATATTGGAGAGGATTCCAAGCGCTATTATCCTTTTGGGAATTATTTGTCTCATGTTCTTGGATTTACAGGAATTGATAATCAAGGATTGATGGGACTGGAATTATATTATGACAAAGAGCTTAGCGGGAGCGGTGGTGCTGTAAAGTTTTACGCGAATGCCAAAGGAGGACGCATGAATCATATGGCGGATGATTACGAGCCGCCAATTGATGGACTTGATTTAAAATTGACGGTCGACAGTAGGATTCAGACGATTGTCGAGAGAGAACTTGATATCGCTCAGGCGACATATCACCCTGATGGATTGATCGCCATAGCAATGAATCCGAATAATGGAGAAATTTTAGCTATGTCAAGCAGGCCAAATTTCGATCCAGCCAATTTCAGGAATGTTCCGCAGGAAGTGTATAACAGAAATCTTCCTGTGTGGAGCACGTATGAACCGGGATCAACATTTAAAATTATTACGCTTGCAGCAGCCCTCCAGGAGGGAAAAGTGAATCTTGAAAAAGAGCATTTCTATGACCCTGGATTTGTGAAAGTTGCCGGAGCGAGATTGAAATGCTGGAAAAAAACAGGACATGGTGATCAGACGTTTTTGGAAGTAGTCCAAAATTCTTGCAATCCGGGATTCGTCGCACTCGGTGAAAGGCTAGGCAAAGAAAAGCTTTTTAAGTATATAAAAGGGTTTGGATTTGGAGAAAAAACGGGAATTGATTTGCAAGGTGAAGGAACAGGGATTTTGTTTAACATGAAACGAGTTGGACCTGTTGAGCTTGCCACCACTGCTTTTGGTCAGGGGGTATCTGTCACACCTATTCAACAGGCAGCTGCTGTATCTGCTGCTGTGAATGGAGGAATCCTTTATAAACCCTTTATTGCAAAGGAATTAATCGATCCCGTGACGAAGCAAATTGTGATGAGTAAAGCACCAGTGGCAAAACGGAGAGTGATTTCTGAAGCAACCTCCAAGGAAATTCGGTATGCTCTAGAAAATGTAGTGGCAAAAGGGTCCG
>JAUZPT010000040.1 GCA_030705745.1 Bacillota bacterium
CCGTGAAGCAAGTTCCGCAATCGTAGCTGATCCTTCACGTTTAAGGGTACGAAGAATTATTTGACGAGTTTCTGATAGTTGTTCAACACTCAAACCCACAATTAACTCCTCCCAAATACCTTTTTGTTGTCTATTTTCATAAGATGTACCAATTTCAAAAGTATTTCTTGTATTAAATAAGACCTGGATTTTCCAAAAAATTTGTTTTGTTCTTAAATTGTAAAATATTACCGTGAGTTATGCAAGTTAAAGATTGTAAAACTTGTTTAATTGAAAATGATTTTTATGTCTGTAGTATGATCAAAGTGATCTTTCCAATGACCATAGCCATTGTTAAGTTGATAAATACAATGATTTAAGTGTTGTTATTTAAGATGTTACTAAGCTGAAAACTTTGAAATGTGAATGAATAGTAAAAGGATGAAACCAATGTGATTTCATCCTTTTATATATGATGTAATTTATTTTGTTTGAGTCTCTTAACCGAACTGGTTACAGTTCTGTTGCAAGCGTTGGTTATATGTGATCCCTATTCCACTTTTGGAAGAGGCTTTATCCAAAGAAGCACAATAAATGCAAGACTAGCATAGCCAAAGATCGGATACATAAACGAAAGAAGCGTTCCATAGTTAACAAGGCTGATAAAATATGTAACCACAAAAATAGCGGATACGGTGATGACTGTCGGTAAAGAAACATATTTTTTCAATTGCCGTTCAAGACCAAAAACATTACCAATCACCGAGGTGAAAATTTCCCCATAAATGACCAGCACATAAATCCAATACAATCCTTCTGCCACATTTTTCATGATGTATGCCATCGGAATATCATATTGTACAAATCCTGGAAGCATAATTAGCGTAAAATGGCTTGAAGCAAGAATAATCGTCAATGCCGCTCCACCGAGTAACCCCCCCCATTTGATTGCCCAATCGTCCTTCACTTCTGTTGCTATGGGGACTAAAACTGCCTGTGCCAATGCCAAATTAAACGCAGTATATGAAAAAGGAGCGACGAATGACTTCCATGCATATTTTGTATAGGGTGTAAAAAGGAGATGATCAATAAAACGTGGATCTCTTACTGAAAAAAACATGAGAAACAAGCTAAATGATATCATCATCGGCACAACAAAAGTATTAACGGCATATAAACCTTTTGTACCTATTACCATCACGACAATGGAAAGGAAAATAGTTGCAAATATTCCTGTTTCTTTTGCAAATCCAAGCTGTTCTTCAAATATCGCTCCAGCTCCCGAAAGCATTACCGCACTCACACCGAGCAGCATGATGAGCATTAAGGCATTAATTCCTCTCCCCACCCACTTGCCGAATAAAAAATCATTTAACTCCTGATATGATCGCGCCTGTAGACGTGCACCCATCCTCATTAACTTTGAGCCAAGATAAATGAATAAGTATCCACTTATTAAAATGCTGATGAATCCAATAAATCCATAGCGAGAAAAAAATTCAACAATTTCCTTCCCGGTTGCAAACCCCGCTCCCACTACAGTACCTACATATACAGCTGCTATTTGGAAAGCTGCGCCCCATCTCTTTTTCACAACAACTCCCCCTCACTCACAATATATGAATGCAAGGACAAACTATGACGAGCTTCTTCCGATTGAATTGGAATTAAATACCTTGAGCATTTTTATTGAAAGTCAAAATAGGTCAGAGTATACTAAGTGTCAGAAAGATCAAATATAGTCAAAGTCAATTTATTTTATTAACGTTACTATTCCAAGGAGGTTTTTGTTTATGCTTTGTCAATTGTGTAAAGAAAAACATGCAAATATACAAGTGAACTTATTTATTAACGGCCAAAAAAAGGAACTTCAACTTTGTCAAACTTGTTATGTAAAAGAAAAAAATGCATTAAATTCTGGGTTTGCTTCAGGAATGAACTCGTTTCCTTCTTTCCCTTTTGAACAATTGTTTGAACCAGGTTCGGCGGGTGAAAAAATGCAGAACACATCAAAATCAATTCAAAAAAATGAAAATTCCGCTCATGGTTTTATTGATCAATTCGGGCGCAATCTTAATCACCTTGCTAAAGCCGGCTTAATCGATCCGGTAATCGGGAGGGATGAAGAAGTTGGTCGAGTAATTGAAGTATTAAATCGAAGAAATAAAAATAATCCCGTTTTAATTGGGGAACCCGGTGTCGGGAAAACTGCCATCGCCGAAGGACTGGCTGCAAGAATCGTGTCAGAAAACGTACCTGTAAAACTTCGCAATAAAGAAGTTTATTTGCTCGATGTGGCCTCATTGGTCTCCAATACAGGAATAAGAGGCCAATTTGAAGAACGGATGAAACAACTAATTGCCGAATTGCAGCAAAGAAAAAATATTATTCTTTTTATTGATGAAATCCACCTCTTGGTGGGAGCTGGTTCTGCCGAGGGTTCAATGGACGCTGGTAATATCCTTAAACCTTCACTGGCAAGAGGTGAACTGCAGGTACTTGGAGCAACAACCTTAAAGGAATACCGCCAAATTGAAAAAGATTCCGCGCTTGAACGGCGCTTCCAGCCAATTACAGTTCATGAGCCTTCACAAGCCGAAGCCATTGAAATTTTAAAGGGATTGCAGGAAAAGTATGAACAGTTCCATGATGTAAAATATTCTAATGAGGCAATTGAAGCATGCGTGACGCTGTCACATCGCTATATACAAGATCGCTTCCTGCCTGACAAAGCTATTGATTTGCTCGATGAGGCTGGATCTAAATTAAACTTGAATGCAGATTATTCAACGAGCAACAGTATTGAATCGCGACTTAAAGAAATTGAAAATGAAAAGGAAAAAGCGCTTCAAGCAGAAAACTATGAAGCTGCTGCAAAATTGAGGGATGAAGAAACAAAACTGGAAGAAGCTTTAAAAAACTCACCTTCACAAGAGGTACCTATGGTCAATGTGGAACTCATCGAGAAAATCGTTGAGCAAAAGACAGGCATTCCTGTAGGCAAGCTCCAGGCTGATGAACAATTTAAAATGCAGCATTTGGAAAATAATATGAAAAAGAAGGTCATCGGCCAGGAAGAAGCGGTTAAAAAGGTCGCAAAAGCAATTAAACGGAGCCGTGCTGGTTTAAAGCCAAAACAGCGCCCGATTGGTTCCTTCCTATTTGTGGGCCCTACAGGTGTCGGGAAAACAGAACTGACCAAAACGCTTGCAGAAGAATTGTTTGGAACAAAAGAAGCCATGATTCGCTTGGATATGAGTGAATACATGGAAAAACATAGCGTCTCGAAGTTGATCGGTTCCCCTCCAGGATATGTGGGCCATGACGAGGCAGGGCAGCTCACTGAAAAGGTCCGACGCAATCCGTACAGCATCATCTTACTGGATGAAATAGAAAAAGCTCATCCCGATGTCCAACACATGTTCCTTCAAATTCTTGAGGATGGACGTCTGACTGACAGCCAAGGCCGAACCGTAAGCTTTAAAGATACGGTCATCATAATGACAAGCAATGCAGGCAGTGTTCATAAAAGCATCCATGTTGGCTTCGGAACAAACAATGCCATCGAGGAAGCAAGCATTCTCGATTCGCTTGGAAGCTTTTTCAAGCCCGAATTTTTAAACCGTTTCGATAATATTATTGAATTCAATCAGCTTGATAAACCGCATCTTCTTCACATTGTGGACTTAATGCTCAAAGAATTGAAAAACACACTAAAAGAGCAGCAAATCGAATTGAACGTTTCAATGGAAGCAAAGGAAAAGCTGGCAGAGCTTGGCTACCATCCTGCCTTTGGTGCACGCCCTCTTCGCCGTGCCATTCAGGAACAACTGGAGGATAAAATTGCCGACTTTATTCTTGATCAGCCTTCAGTGAAAAAGTTGCAAACACATATGGAATCAGGTGAAATAATCATTACAGAACAAGCAATAGTAGTTGAAAACAAGTAAATATGTAACTATTTTTAACATAGGGATGAAGCGCTGCTTTCATCCCTTCTTTTTATGTTTTGGGAGGGATGCGTACATATTATGAATTTTACAGTTTAAAAATGAATTTCTTTCCAAATACAATTAAAATAAAGGAAAATTATATAAAAAAGTGAGGTTAAAAAATGAAGTTTTTAACTAAATTTAGCTTAAAGAATGCCTTTGCTGTCTTTATCATTTCTTTTCTGTTGATCCTTGGTGGATTGTATTCCTTCTCCCAGCTCAAGGTCGATCTTTTACCCAATATTGAATTCCCTCAACTTTCAATCGAAGTAGTTTACCCAGGGGCATCCCCACAGGATATCAATGAACAAGTAACGAACAAACTTGAAGAAAAATTCAAGGGCATCGACGGTTTAAAAAAGATTCAGAGCTCGTCTTACGAAAGCATATCCATGATCAATCTCGAATTCCCTTTTAAAACAAACATGGATGATATGGAACGCCAGGTTACGAATTATTTAAAGGATGCAAATTTGCCTGAAACGGTCCAAACGAAAGTAAACCGTTTCTCATTTGGCTCTTTTCCGATTTTCAATATTTCACTTTTTTCAAAGAGCAATACAAACCTTCAACAGCTCCTTGATAATGAAATACTGCCTGAGTTGAATAAAATCCCTGGAATCAATAGCATTTCTGTTGGCGGGACGAAGGAAAATCTTTTACAAATTACAATTGATAAAGAAAAAGCTGCCAAACTCGGCATCAGCCTTAATGATATTAAAGATCAAATCAAACAAAAAGAACTTGCTTTTCCGGCGGGGAATTTAAACGAAAATGATGTTCAAATTCCTGTTCGCGTTCAGGAAAAAATCAAGGCGACAACCACACTTGAAAATCTTTTAATCAAATCATCCTTTATTCCAAATGCACCTTCATTTCCCTTAAAAGAGATTGCAAAGGTACAAGAAATCACGAACAAAGCTGAAATAACCCGTTACAATTTAAAAGATTCTCTGTCGATGGCCGTAACAAAAAAACAGGATGCGAATACGGTCGAAGTAGCTGAAAAGGTTCTTGAAGTGATGAAAAAATATCATAATAAGCTGGATTATGCAATCGGATTTGATTCAGCAAAAGGCATCCAGAATTCTGTCAATACGCTGATTCGTGAAGGATTGCTCGGTGCTCTGTTTGCTTCTCTCGCTGTTCTCGTTTTCCTTCGAAATTTCAGGGCAACGATTATCGCAATTGTTTCCATTCCATTGTCACTATTAATTTCGTCTATTTTTCTTAATCAGCTGAACATTTCATTAAATATTATGACACTAGGCGGTATGGCCGTTGCGGCTGGCCGTGTTGTTGATGATAGTATTGTTGTTATCGAAAATATATTCCGGCGCGTTCGGAGGACAAATGCGGGCATGTCAAACGAACTCATTCAGGATTCCACAAAGGAAATATTAAAAGCGATTACTTCTTCAACTATTACCACGGTTGTGGTATTCCTGCCCTTGGGATTCGTCGGCGGAATAACCGGGGAATTCTTCCTTCCTTTCGCATTGACGATTGTATTTTCGCTTTTGGCGTCGCTCCTAGTCGCGATTACCGTCGTTCCTGTTTTAGCGAAATTTTCGTTCAAGAAAATTCCGATCGAGGAAAAAGAAGGTGCACTGCAGCAATTTTATGGAAATGCCATTACATGGGCACTGAATCATAAAAAAACAATCATCGCTTTATCGATTCTCTCTTTAATTAGTGCATCGGCACTCGTTCCTAAGCTTGGATTCACTTTCTTGCCGAACGAAGAACAAAAGCTGCTCGTTGCAACTATTGAACTACCATCTTCCACTTCAATTGAAAAAACGAATGAGGTTTCGTTAAAAATTGAGAAGATGTTTAATGAGAATAAAGAAATCAAGGAAGTAACTGCTGGAATCGGCTCGAGGGATTACACAACTGGTTTAAAGAAGCAAAATCAGGCGAGTTACTTTATTAGCTTGAAAGATAGCGTCCATGTTTCATCTTTTATTAATAAATTAGGCAAGCAAATGGAAAGCACCGCTTATTCAATCGAACCAAAAACAAAAATTGGCATTCAGGAACAATCGACCGGTGGACCACCTTCAAACAACACCGTGAATATTGATTTGTATTCTTCTGATTTAAGCAAACTGCAGGAATCAGCTGCAAAAGTGGAAGAATATATGCATCAGCAAAAACATCTTAAATACATCACCAACAATTTTTCAGAAAAACAAAAACAAGTGGTTGTGGATATCGATCCAGAGAAATCATCACAGCTTGGCATTTCAGGGTTTCAAATATTGGGTGCCATTGCCGATCAAACCAAGCCAGTAGATTTAGGTATGCTTAAATTGGGCGATGTGGATCGCAGCATTCAACTTTCTTATGACAATCCGGCAAAATCGATTAATGACATTAAAAAAATAATTTTGTTTACGGCTAAAGGCCCTGTTCCGGTCACATCTGTTGCTGACATACAGGAAGTGGATGCCTTTACCGCCATTCAAAAATTGGACGGCAAGATTTTTGCACAGGTTTCAGCACAAATCGATTCGAATGATATCCGCACAGTATCAACAGATGTCATTAATGGCGTCAAAAAGGACATAAAGCTGCCGAGTGGAGTTACATTTGAAGGCGGAGGCGGCAGTGACGATACGATTCAAACCTTTTATCAGCTCGGTCTCGCAATGATCATTGCAATCGGCCTCGTTTATTTAACGATGTTGATTTCGTTTGGCCGTGCAAGAATACCTCTTATCATATTGTCTTCACTTATCTTCGTGCCGATCGGTTCGTTATTGGGCTTGTATTTGATTGGTGAGCCAATGTCTGTCAGTGTCATGATCGGATTGCTTATGTTAATCGGGATCGTAACGACGAATGCAATTGTCCTCGTTGACCGGATCGGACAAAACAGGGAGAAAAAAGGAATGCGAGTACGTGAGGCGCTGATTGAAGCAGGCAAAACTCGTCTACGCCCGATCATCATGACCGCTTTTGCAACAATAGCAGCACTAGTCCCGTTAGCTTTGACCACCTCTTCAGGAACACTTATTTCCAAGGGACTGGCTATTACAGTAATCGGCGGATTAACATCATCAACACTGTTGACATTAATTTTAATCCCTGTTATCTATGAAATTTTCTTCTTCAAGCAAATAAGGAAAGAAAATAAGTAAAATAAAAAGCGAAGCCGCTGGGGCTTCGCTTTTTTCTTCATTTTATAATTTTTTGTCATCGACTGAATTTAACCATTCCTCGATTTCGCCTACAACCGATTCGACACAACCATCTTCAAACGGCGAAATCAAATTGGCTTCTTTGACCAGGCTTGTAAAGGACATGCTGCCACCGAGCCCGCAAAGCTTCACATAATCGGCCCACGCATCTTCCTGGTTTTCACGCGAACGCTTCCAAAATTGGAAGGCGCAAATTTGGGCAAGTGTATAGTCGATATAATAAAATGGTGAATTATAAATATGGCCTTGGCGCTGCCAGAAACCACCATTCTCCAAATATACATTGCCATCGTAATCTTTATGAGGCATATACATTTTCTCAATTTCGCTCCACTTGTTTTTCCGTTCCTCAGGTGTTGCCTCTGGATTTTCATAAACCCAATGCTGGAATTCGTCTACACTTACTCCATAAGGGAGGAATAGCAACGAATCACTCAAATGGGAGAATTGATACTTGTCAGCATCTTCTTTAAAGAATAGTTCCATCCATGGCCATGTGAAAAATTCCATGCTCATTGAATGAATTTCACATGCCTCAAACGTTGGCCAGTAATATTCCGGTATTTCAAAGTGTCGGCTTGAATAAACCTGGAAGGCGTGTCCCGCTTCATGCGTCAGTACATCTATATCGCCCGATGTTCCATTGAAATTTGAAAAAATGAACGGCGCTTTGTAATCTTCAATATACGAGCAATAGCCTCCACCAGCCTTGCCCTTTTTGGAAACAAGATCCATCAACCCATTATCATCCATGAAGCGGAAAAATTCTCCCGTTTCGGCTGAAAGCTCATTGTACATTTTCTGGCCATTTTCAATGATCCATTCAGGGCTGCCTTTAGGAACGGCATTCCCCGTTTGAAACTTAAAGCCTTCGTCATAGTATTTAAGCTTTTCAACGTCAATGCGCTGCTGCTGGCGCTCCTTTAGTTTTGTAGCAATTGGGACAATCAATTCTTTCACCTGATCACGGAACTTTGCGACCATTTCCGCATTGTAATCGGTGCGCATCATTCTGTAATAACCAAGCTCCACGAAATTTTCGTAACCGAGTTTGTGGGCAATTTCTGTTCTTACCTTCACAAGCTCATCATAAATCCGGTCAAATTCTGTTTCATGAGTCGCAAAAAAGTCGAATTTAGCAGTGCTTGCTTTCTTTCTCATTTCACGATCCGATGCTTCGGTGAAAGGATCCAACTGTGCCAAAGTTCGCTCTTCACCTTCAAAATCGACTTTTGCGGACGCAACAAGCTTTGTATATTCAGAAGACAGTTTATTTTCCTTTTGCAGCAACGGTACAATTTCCGGTTTGAATGTTTTCAACTGGCCTTCCGCGAGAGCAAAAAGCTGTACTCCCCACATTTCTTCAAGCTCATTTCGAAACTTGGAGTCTACAAGCGCCTGATAATATTTAGTTGTAAGTCCTTCTACTTCAGGCTGTATCTCATCCATATAATCCTGCTCAGCCTTGTAGAATTCATCATTCGTATCAACGGAGTGGCGAATGTAACAAAGATTGAACATCGTTGAAACTTCATTTCGCTTTTCATTGATTTCATTCATTACATGACTTTGTTCCTCTACTGTTCCGGCATTATTGAATTTCTCCAATAACAAATGGAAGGAGGTTGAAATTTCTTCAAGGTTTGGACGCTCGTATGTATATTCTTCAAATCTCATTTTTTTATCCCCTTTCATAATAAAAGCGCAAGCTCCCGTTTTGCGAACCACACTATGCGCAGGGAGATCGAGCTAGACATCTGTCTGCCTTCAAAAATGTTAAACTTTCATATCTTTAAAAAAACTCGCAAGCACTGAATTCGACGTGACCAGTCTTAATTCCTCCATGAAAAAAACAAAAAAAAATACGGTTTTAAATCCGTATTAAAACTTTTCTGCTTCGAGCCCAAGTTTCTTTAATAATTCAATGGCTTCTGCTTTTTCAGACTCATCCAGCGCTGACATAAGTCCATGTATTTGATTCTCATGGTTTGGAAAAATATCTTTAATAAACTGCTTGCCTTCTTCAGTTATCTGCGCGTAAGTTACACGGCGGTCTTTTGGGCAGGCTATTCTTTTTAGCATTCCCTTTTGTTCCAGTTTATCAACAACATACGTAATACTTCCGCTTGCCAATAAGATTTTATTGCCGATTTGCTGCATCGGTTGATCGCCTTTATGGTACAAAAGCTCCAATACCGCAAATTCAGTAGGATTCACACCATTTTCCTGAATGGATTTATTGACATGCTCATTTATAGCCTTATAAGCTCGTGAAAGGACAATATATAATTTTAATGATTGTGCTACAGTTTCTTTTTCCATAAAATCAATTCCTTTAATATTACTTGAATATCTCGAATTCAAAATTATTATAAAGAAAAAGCAGGTGTTCTGTCAATTTACCTTTTTAAATTACCACATTCAGTTAACTCAAATTCTTAAAAATGACATATTTGCTGTGCAATTTTTTTAAAAGGCTATATTTAACGGTATTGTAGATATTCGCTAAAATCAACAGTGTCATTTAACAGCGCCTTTTTAAAAAAAATTTTGATTTTAAAGATGAAAAAGGAGATAGGCATAGCCTATCCCCTACATGCTTTCACGTATCTTATGAAGTAACTCAGCTTTTTCTTCAATAGACAGCATTCTTTCCGCCATTGGAAAAAGGACGTTTTCTTCCTTTGAAAAATGCTCAGTTAAAATAAAATAAGCTTGTTTGATTAATCCAGCAAGTTCCAAAACTTCTGTGGTTTTAAACACTTTTTCTACTGTTGTTTTTTCGAGAAACGTACCGATTAATTTTTTTGCCTGATCATGCTCATATTCCATAACCGCAATCGGTCCTGAGGAAGTTCCAATATAGGTTCCCATCATGGGGAACAACACTTCTTCTTCCCTGATTGAATGTGGTTCAAGCTCAGCTAAAAAAGCAGAAACCTTATCTATCAAATCAAGAAAAGAATTTTCCAAGGCTGGATTTCCTTCAATAATCTGAACCAGGGAATAAAGATTCTCAAGGTCCTTAAGCAACGGAGGATGTTCACTTTTTAATTGGTTAAGACCCTCTGATAGTTCTCCTGAAACCATTCCAGAGAAAGAACTCATGCATTCATTCATTTTATTGCTCCTCTCACCATGTTCTAATTCATACTATAGCTTCGAATCCATTTAACCGTTGTGATGCCGGTCACTTTTTCCTTTCAAACGTCACACATGTCTTAAAAAGTTCACAATCCACAATGGCATTATTATTATTCAAAAAATTTTAACATATTGATCACTAAAGTGAGGATAATTCAAATATAATAGTATTATAGGAACAAATAAGGGAGGTCTTTATATGTACAATCCTTACTATCGCGAATTTTATCAAAAGGCTCTTGTCCCAATCGGTTTCAAAGATCGAATCGCTCACCTTGAATTAAACGTTTCAACACATTCAACCCACTGGCTCATTGCCTTGGAAGGTCAGCCTTCTTCTCCGGGAAGCGAGTATTATCATTGGAAAGTAAGCATATATCCATCAGACGAAGAAGGCTCATTCATTTATAACCATCCTGCATATTGCTCACCGATGCTTGAATGTTTTAATTCAGCAGTTGATTTGGCAAGATCCTTTGAAACATATAGCAAAAATGACGAAATTTATTCTGAATATATACAAAAGAAAATTAGTTAGTTCCCCATCAATTCCCTCTGCTTCACCTCTTTTTGCTACCACTTGTGAAAAACCATACATATAGTGTTAATTCAACACCTTTCGGCAAAATCTCTGTATATCTCCCAACCTTATATAATATTTGTTTACAACCTTATAGTGATGAATGCATATTTCAAAAATTAAAAAGGCTGGCACCTATTGTCATTTCTATGACAGAGGTACCAGCTTTTTTTTATTCTTTTGGAATTACGCCATACGGAAGACGATGCCGTGGCCGCCTTTTGGGTATTCCCATTTAATGTTTTCATACGGGCATCCGATGCGGCAGCTTCCGCATTCATGGCAGCCTTCGTAACCAACCTGCATTCGCTTTCCTTCCCATTTATACACTTCTGCCGGACAAAATACGGTACAAAGCTTGTCAGGGCATTGTGTCATGCATACATCGTGATCGAGAACTGTAAGATGGGATTTTGTATCACACCTAAACCTGAGCAGATACTGTTTTTCCTCGAGGTTTTTTGTAGACATTTATTTCACCGCCTTCCACGCACGATACATATCTTGAATCACACGAATTGTTCCTCTTTCTGCCGTGATGCTCTTCATGATTTGTTTTTGCTTTTCGCGTTTTGGAGTTCCATCTACTGTAAAGAATTTACTCATCGCTTTATTCATCATCGGCACATATTCTTTGAAGTATTGAGGATACTTTTCAAAAGTATGGGCAGCGTCTTTATATTTTTCGAGATCCTTCATAATAAAGCTGTTATAAAGTGCTTCCCTATAACTGCTCAATCCCGATTCGCTAAAATCATTTCGTTCCTTCGCCTTTATGATAGCTTCAGCTGCCATTTTCCCTGAATTCATGGCCATGTTCGAGCCTTCACGATGGATGGCATTAACAAGCTGGGCAGCATCCCCAATGACCAGAACACCATTTCCTGAAACTTTTGGCACCGAACGGAAACCACCTTCAGGAATTAAGTGCGCAAGATACTCGGCAGATTCCCCTCCTTGTAAAATCTGCTTCACCATCGGATGCGTCTTCAAGTAATCTAGTAAATCATATGGCTTCAATTTTGCTTTGATCATGCTCGAAAGAGTCGTACCAACGCCAATATTCAAACTGTCTTTATTAGTATATAAAAATGCAGTTCCGAGGTTCCCTTTTGTGGAATCTCCAAAAATTTCGATCGTACAGCCTTGGTTATCTTCTAGATTGAAACGATCATTTATTTTTTCCTTCGGCATATTGATTACTTCCATTACCGTAAGAGCCACTTCGTCCGGCCTGAATTCCTTATGGAAGCCAAGCTGTTTGGAAAGTAAGGAATTTACTCCATCGGCGAGTACAACCACGTCTGCAAAAATTTCACCATCAGGACGATCTGTACGGATTCCAATTACTTTTCCATTTTCAACGATGCATTCTGTAACAACGGTTTCATTAATGAGCAACGCTCCCGCTTCAACCGCCTTTTGAGCAAACCACTGGTCGAACTGGGCTCGTAAAACCGTGAAATTGTTGTACGGCTCGATTCCCCACTCCAAGCCTTTGTAGCCAAACGATACTACTGATTCTTTATCCATCATCCAGAAACGCTGCTCAATTACAGGTCGTTCAAGCGGCGCTTCCTTCCAAAATTCAGGAATCAATTCCTCAAGCTGTTTTCTATATAAAACTCCACCCATTACGTTCTTGCTTCCTGGGTATTCTCCTCTTTCAACCAGTAAGACCTTAAGTCCCGCTTTTGCAGTGACAAGAGCGCAAGCTGATCCGGCCGGTCCTGCACCGACAACGATCACATCAAATTTTTCAGGCATAACTGATTTCACCGCCTTTTTCAATACGGACTTGTTTAAATTGTTCGATTAGTTTCGGGATAATTTCCATGGCGTCACCTACAATTCCGTAAGTAGCAACATCAAATATCGGTGCATTTGGATCCTTATTTATCGCAATGATAATTTCGGAATTTTTCATTCCTACAACATGCTGAATTGCTCCCGATAAAGCAACAGCAAAATAGATTTTCGGAGTTACTGTTTCACCAGTCTGGCCAATTTGAAGATGATGTGGCATCCAGCCCGCCTCTACAACATCTCTTGTTCCTCCAACACTTGCTCCAATTGTTTCAGCAAGCTCATAAAGGATTTCAAAGTTTTGCAAATCCCCCATGCCTTTTCCTCCACAAATAATGACGTGAGCATCGGCAAGACTCGCTTTTTTTGTTACATCCTTCACAATTTGGAGCACTTTCGTTCTCATATCCTCTTCGACAAGAGAGATCGTTTCTTCTATTATTTTTCCTGTGCGCGCTGTATCAGGTTCAAGTGCCTTCATTACTTTTGGCCTTACTGTTGCCATTTGCGGGCGATGTTTTTTGCACAAAATGGTTGCCATGATATTTCCGCCAAAAGCGGGACGGCTTGCTTCGAGCAAACGATTTTCAAAATCGATATCGAGCATCGTTGTATCGGCCGTTAAGCCTGTGTTCAAATCAGTCGCAACGGCACTGGCCAAATCCTTACCATTTGGTGTTGCACCGTAAAGAAAAATTTC
>JAUZPT010000400.1 GCA_030705745.1 Bacillota bacterium
ACGTTTAAAAGTAGAGTCAAAAATTCAACGTACCGAATATGGCTAGAGGCAGAGGAAGCAAGATGCAATGGTGATATTCAGAAAGCAATTCGGATGATTGACGAACAGATGCCGAAATTAAGAGGCTTAAAATTGCTCTCAGCCTCCGAATACAGAAAAGAGCTGGAGCAGGATTTGGCTCTGGCACAATAGTGAAGATGTATTGCCGCTAAAACAATCGAGAGAGTGGTTCAAAGGATTTTAAAAACCCAAAAGACTGAATCAATAGTCTTTTGGGTTTTTTATTGGGAAAATCCTAGGTCCGAGACGTAGCAGTTTAGTAAATTGTGGGCCGATCATATTTGAAGCATTGACATAAATGCCATCTTGCATATTTCTTTTTAATTAAGAGTGTTAATGGTAAAATACAGGTTACATTATTAAACAAAATTCAACATGTGTCGGAGGAAATATGGAGAAAACTGAAATTGAGAAATTGAAAGATGAAATAGAAGAGTTACGAGCGAAATTGAATGAGAGCGAACTGTTAATAAAAGATATTTCGGTGCCCATTATTCCTTCCGTCATTCCGGAAACCATTCTAGCACCGATTACGGGGAAATTAACGCCTGAGCGTTTTGAGATGATTATAGAAAAGATGGTCAATACATCTTATTCGGATGTGGCAACGGTGATTTTTGATTTTACATCGATTTCAAACAATGAAATTGGTGAAATTGAGATCTTCGGACAATACATTCAGAACTTGACCAGCACTTTGAACCTAATGGGGGTTGAAGCCATTTATGTTGGATTCACACCGATTGTTACCCAAAAGTTAATCAATTCGGGATTGCAATTAGTTAAGGAACTCCATACCTTCCTGTCCTTTCGCCAGGCACTTCAATATTTAATGAAACAAAAAGGACTATCGTTTCAGAAAATTTAATGCACCAACGCAAAACCGCACTGGGGGTCAGGCCCCCAGTGCGGTTTTGCGTTAAAGCGGTGGGGGCCTGACCCCCCGGATGGTTATGCAGTTTCTTGGACTTCAATAGGAAGGCTAGCTTTTCGAGATGGCATGTTTGCAATGAATACGCCAAACAATACGAGGCAGCCACCGAGAATTTGTCCAATCTGGATTGGATTGCCAAGAATGAAATGCGAAGCAAGAATCGCAACGAATGGCTGCAAATTCATGAACATGGAGGCCGTTCCTGCTCCGGCAACCGCAACCCCTTTATTCCACCAAAAGCCCGCAATTCCCTGGGCAATTATTCCAGCTGCAATCAACAATCCCCACATAAATGGGGAACCACTGACAACTGTACGGCCGATCATCCCTTCAACGCCTGCTGCCGGAATCATTAGGACGCTGCCGAGCACGGTTGCGTATATCGTTATGATATATGAATTCATCGTTTTGGATAAACCGCGAATAAATAATAAGCTAATTGATAAGCAGATCATCGCCCCTAGGACATATAAATCTCCGATTGAAATTCCAAATGATCCATTGGCAACGCCAATAATTGAAAATACGCCGATTAAACTAATGAGAGCGCCTGTTGCTTTTTTTGCTGTTATTTTAATTTTAAAGATAAATCGTTCCAATAAAATCGTCGCAATTGGGGATAGCGAGATAATTAACGATGCATTTCCTGGTGTGGTGTGATGCAGTCCTGTAAAATAAAACGTTTGATTCAAAAGGGTACCGAAAATGCCGACACCGAGAAGAAATTTCCATTCGGAACGAGTTGGTTTCCGGAGCCCTTTTTGAAAAATTGCCACGCAGATTAAAAATAAAGATGTAAAGCAAATTCGTACTGTCGATAAAAAGACGGGTGAAAAACCGTGAAGTAGGTAGGCGCTTACAGGGTAATTGCATCCCCATAAAACAGACACCAAAAACAGACTGATTAAAGCAGAATTATTACGAACCGACATCGTCGAGTACACTTCCTTAATTTAATGGAAAGATAGTAAAAAACATTTTCTAGTATAGCACGATACATATTTAAAAAGGGAAAAATGTTCCGAATTTCGAAAAAAATAATCGTTTTAGATTAGTTCGTGAATAATCCTATAAAAAAGAAAATTTAAAGATGAATTTTTATCCTTTTTTTTAAAAAAATGCAATCAAAAACGGAATAATGAAATTTTATAAAATTCATTTTCGTCACAGTTTTTTTTAGTAAAATAGAAGTTGAAGACTTTTTTATGGTTACATATTTATAGAATGTTAAGTAGGTCCCATTTGAATTAGGAGCGTGTAAAATGAGAGAAAATACGATTACGCTTAAGGATGGAAGAAAGCTCAGCTATGCAGAATTTGGAGATCCAAAGGGCCCAGTGATTATTTATTTTCACGGCACTCCTGGAGCGAGAAATCATCCGATTGCGCTTGCCATTGAAGGTGTGGCACCATTTGTGCGTTTTATTATGGTCGAACGTCCAGGCTATGGCCTTTCCGATTCAAACGATGGCAGGACGCTTGAGGACTGGAATAACGATTTCGAGGAATTCGTGAATCAATTGGATATTCCCCATTTTTGCCTTGCAGCAGCATCAGGTGGCGCGCCTTTCGCATTGGCCAATTGCTATTTCATGCCGGAGCGTATCAAGAGAGCGGCGATTATTTGTGGAGTGGGACCGCTTGCAGTAGAAGAGCTTTTGGAAAAAATGGGAGACACTGAGAAGGCATGGATAAAAGATTCGATGCACAATCCTGGGCAAATAATTGGAAATGTAGCAAAAATCCATGCAGATCCTCATGGATATGTCCAAGGTATTTTTAATAGTTTGCAAGAAGAAAATCAAAAAATGATGTCACCTGCTGTTGTGGAAGCATTTTTGAATCTGGCTTTCGAAAGCAGCAAAAGTCCGTATGGGATGATTGATGACGGAAGGACATTCCTTTCCGAATGGAATATTCCTTTTGAAGAAATCAGCGTGCCGATCCAATTTTGGCACGGAGACCAGGACAGTAATGTTCCGATTTCCCATTCTGAATATGTATCCAGTCGAATTCCACATTCAAATCTTATTCGGATGGATTGAATCGACCTCCTGGCAGGACCAGAGCAATCCATCCCGGATATATTGAAATATTTGCTACTGTTACAGGAACGATCCATTTGTCTGGTTG
>JAUZPT010000401.1 GCA_030705745.1 Bacillota bacterium
AGAATTCACGATTGGAATATGGCGAATTTTATTTTGATCCATGAGTTTTACTGCATCGGCGATAGTATTGTTCAATCCAAGAGTCGCTACGGCTGTTTTCATGATTTCTTCAATAATCATCAGGAATCCCCCTCTATTTTTTTGAGAAAAATAAAGAATGTATTTCGGGAAAAAAAGTTCATTATGTCAATGAAACGAAATTTGGAAATAAGCGCTATTTTTAATACATAAATCTGTTCATAAATCGGAGACGGTCGAACCGCTGAATCGATTCACTGCCTATCCTCTTTCCGATTCTAGCCATTAGGCAGTTTGCAGGATGGGAACAGATTTCAGGATCATCTGTTGCATACCATTCAAGGCCTCCAGCATGCATCATTTTTTCCATCACTTTTCGGTATTCCCACACATTCAGTCCCGTCCCTTTTAAATCCCAATGCCAATAATATTCCGTTGTAATGATGATATAATCTTCCATGCTATCATCCATCATCGAAACTTTTAGCAGGTTTTTCCCTACTGAATGTCCCCTGAATTGGGGAATCACTTCGATCGCTCCCAATTCAATCAGTTCTTCCATCTTTCCTTCTGACCATCGTTCAAGTGGATCAGGATATAAGTAAGTGACATACCCTACAATGGTATGCCTATTTCTGGCAATAATAATTCGTCCTTCGGGTAGCCTGGCAATTTCTATTAGTGCTTTATGCTGTTGAGCAGGCATCCTGAATGCCACGAGATCCTCGTGAAATTCATAGCCGGCCAGCGCTTCAGACGAAACGGGCCCTTCGATAATCAAGTTCCCATGTGGAGTTTTCAGCTCTTTCGCATTATACGTATGTATGTGTTCCATTCAGCCACCGTCCCGCATTGAGGTTTCAATTAATAATTCTATTATACATAAAAACTTCTTCATTGAAGCGCTTTCACATAATTTTCTGTTAAATATAAAGATATTTTATGAATTTTCCGCATAGTATTCATACAATTATTGACCAGAGTCAATTTTTTAAAAATTGAGAATAAATATTATTTATACTATAATAATGTCATATATGGAATAAGGGGGAGAGTTCATGAAAATGGAAACGCTACCAGTTATGCAGGGGGAGCATAACTTAAACAACTACAATGAAATGTACAAGCAATTTGATTGGAAAGAAACCGAGAAACATTTCACATGGAATGAAACAGGTCTTGTCAACATGGCTTATGAGGCCATCGATCGCCATGCAAAAACGTTTCGGAAAAATAAAGTAGCGCTATATTACAAAGATAATAATAGAAATGAGAAATATACTTTCAAGGAAATGAAAGAACTATCCAATAAAGCAGGCAATGTATTAAAAACATATGGCGATGTGGAAAAGGGTGACCGGGTGTTCATTTTTATGCCGCGTTCACCGGAACTTTATTTTGCTGTTCTGGGCGCAATTAAGCTTGGTGCGATTGTTGGCCCTCTGTTTGAGGCATTTATGGAAGGAGCGGTAAAAGACCGTCTTCAGGATAGTGAAGCAAAGGTATTGATTACGACGCCAGAGTTATTGAAAAGGGTACCTGTCAGTGACTTGCCTTCTTTAAAGCACATTTTCCTTGTAGGAAGTGGTATTAAAGAAGAGGGTCCTTATGTTGATTTTATGGAAAAATTCGGTACGGCAAATAATGAGCTGAGGATCGAGTGGGTGGACCGGACGGACGGCATGATTCTTCATTATACTTCTGGCTCCACTGGGAAGCCGAAGGGAGTCCTGCATGTCCATAATGCGATGATCCAGCTTTATCAAACAGCAAAATGGGTACTGGATTTAAAAGAAGAGGACGTTTATTGGTGCACAGCAGACCCAGGATGGGTTACTGGAACATCCTATGGGATTTTCGGACCCTGGTTGGCAGGTGCATCCAATGTGGTCGTAGGGGGAAGGTTCAGCCCTGAAAACTGGTATAAAATGATAGAGGATTTCGGCGTAACGGTTTGGTATAGTGCTCCGACAGCATTCAGGATGCTAATGGGAGCAGGGGATGAAGTTGTAAAGAAATTTGATCTAGGCAGCCTCCGCCATATTCTAAGCGTCGGGGAACCGTTAAACCCCGAAGTGGTTAAGTGGGGTGTAAAGGTATTTCATTTAAGGATTCATGATACTTGGTGGATGACTGAAACAGGTGCACAGCTGATTTGTAATTATCCATCCATGGCCATCAAGCCTGGATCAATGGGCAAACCGATACCTGGCGTTGTGGCTGCAATCGTTGATGATCGAGGCAATGAACTGCCTCCTTATCGAATGGGCAATCTTGCGATCAAAAAAGGCTGGCCGTCGATGATGCACACGATTTGGAATAACCCACAAAAATATGAATCTTATTTCATGCCTGGTGATTGGTATGTATCAGGTGATTCTGCTTATATGGATGAAGAAGGATACTTCTGGTTTCAAGGCCGGGTCGATGATGTCATCATGACTTCTGGAGAGAGAGTCGGCCCGTTCGAAGTTGAAAGCAAACTCGTTGAGCATCCTGCAGTGGCTGAAGCGGGAGTAATCGGCAAGCCAGACCCAGTTCGGGGAGAAATCATCAAAGCGTTCGTCGCTTTGAGGGATGGATACGAAGCAACAGATGAGTTGAAGGAAGAAATCCGCCAGTTTGTGAAAAAAGGACTTGCCGCTCATGCAGCACCGCGGGAAATTGAGTTCCGCGACAAGCTCCCTAAAACAAGGAGTGGTAAAATCATGAGACGTGTCTTGAAGGCTTGGGAACTGAATTTACCGGCAGGAGACCTTTCCACGATGGAGGATTAACAATACGTAAAAAATGAAAACCGCACTGGGTGAATTCCCGTTGCGGTTTTTTTAAGGGATAATTGGAGGTTGCTCATTGTTTATCTCTTTATCACTGCCGATAGTCACAGTGTTGGATTGCGCGGATTCATTTCCGGAAATATCTACAGCAGTTACAAAATAGGTGCCATTTTCTGCAGTAAACGATAATCGTTTTCCGGCAGGGATACTGGCGACTCTTGTACTAAAAAAACCGGATCTATAAACTCTGTAACCGATTATGTCGCTTTCAGGTACGGGGAACCACGTAAGTTTTTTGCCTTCCTGCTTGACGGTAACCACGGAAG
>JAUZPT010000402.1 GCA_030705745.1 Bacillota bacterium
GCTCGCGATGGCCAGTGGCAGCTCTCGCTCACCATGGATCGTGTTTTCAACTGGAAACCGGGGGATTTCGAGTGGTGGAAGGGGCGATAAAGGTTCTTGTGCCGCTTCGAATCCGGATTGAAATCAGCTCGCCTTGGTACCGGAATCCCGGAGGCTCAAGTCATCGGATGGCCCCTCGCAATAATTCTAAAAAATATCTTGCCCATTTATCATTTATAATCTTATTTTTCATTTGGCAATGGTTGATAAAAAGCCCAGATCTTTTCGTCATAGAATGGGGCCGATAGAATTGGCTTTTTTGGCCACCGAAGGCATTCCTTTCCGCACAATTCAATTTGGCATAAGTAAGGACACCACGATCGCTTATCCGGATAATATTTAACTCTAACTATTTTAGAAAGGGATGGCTGATGAGGCTCAAAAAACCATTTTTCAGTATTTTTCCAGTTATTCTTGCAGCGACAATCATAGCAATTCCTGTTTCATTGCCATTGGCTGATGTTATTAACCAGCAGAGTGCAATGAACCAGTTTGCAGTGGGCAAACTGGACGGGGAACGCGATGCAAAAGGCAATCCTCTATGGTTTCTTGCGGGCGCGGGATGCGGCTGTTTCGGGGCGGGGTTTGCATTTTTGATGAAACCATCGCCGGATGCCCAGTCACTTGTTGGGAAATCCAGCGATTATGTTCTCGGATACACCGAAGGGTATAAAAACAAAGGCCGGATGAAGAATACAAGTTATGCGTGTGCCGGATGGGCTGCTTTTGTGGCCGTCTATGCTGTTGCAGGCGGCTTCAATTAATTATTGTCGACAATCGCATTTCATTTTTCTGGTCAAGGGCGGCTGCGCGAGGCATTAAACTTTTAGGTGCGATCTCTATGATATTTCCGAGCCGCCTATTTCTCTTATTCCTTTCTTTCCTCTCCTACAGTATTAGCGCCACCACAGTCAAGACGATCAGCGCCGATCTCGACCGCCATTTAAAAAAGGGATCAACCGAGCAGTCGATTTCAGGCCATATTTATTATACAGACAAAAAATCCATTCTGGTTATAAATAAGCCATTGTCACAATGGATGATATTCGAGAACAACAGAATGATCATCTATTACCCTGCCGAAAAAAATGCCATCAGGATCATAAGCCGAGATCCGCTCTCAATGCCGTTTTTCCAAACCTTTATAGGACCGGCAACCGACAATTTCGGACTGGCGGCAAAAGGATACTCAATCAGTTGGAACGAAATGAAGCAGGACACCCTTTTTATTCATTGGAAGCCACCCCGGGAAACTAAAATGCTTGGCGAATTCACGGTTATGCTGCAGAAAAACAGACTGGTCTCTACCGAGCAAAAAGCGTCTGATGGCCAAGTAATCTCACGGTCCTTCTTTGCCGCGCATATCCGGCATGGGAATAGTTTTTTCCCACGATCAGTCACCTCAATGATCTTTTCGGGAAAAGACACCGTCGTAATCGAATCGATCACTTATTCAAACATTGTTTTCGACCGTACCTTACCGGACACAATTCTGGAGTTCAGCCTTCCAGTCAGAACTATGGTCAAGGATATCGAATGGTAATTGCCGGTTTTTTCAAACCAACTGTACCATTAGCCATTTTGATGCTGGCGATTTTGCCGGCATTTTCCGAAACTGATACGGATGATTTTGATTTTATTTTAGCCTGCAATACTATTGCAAAGCAGGAGACTACGCACCGGCATCCGCTCATTTCTCCAGAAGTTTCAGAGAGCAAGTACTTGTGTTTGGAAATGATTTGGGCTTACCAGCGTCTGGTTTCTTCGCAACAAGAAAACGCTAAGGTGTGCATGTTTACCCCTAGTTGTTCACATTTCGGTTATTCCGCAATTCAACAGCACGGCATCGCTATCGGCATCTTGATGACTTCCGACCGGCTTCAACGATGCCATGGCTTTTCACAACAATTTTACGCTTTTAATCCGATTGCGGGGAAGCTGTCTGATCCTGTAGAATCTGAATATCTCTTTGATTCGCAGCCCGCTGTTGTTCGGATCAAAGAACCTCAATGCATTGGCGATTGTCGATTTCAATCGTTCAAGCGATCAAACACAAGTGTCCAGAAAAAGTAGGCGGAAGATGCTGCCCAATATTAGGCCGGGGGCAATCGTTTTTTTATTCCTTTTGTCGTTCCATCCTGGTTACAGCCAACTTGATTATTTCTCTCCGGCGAACATTGTACATTTTGCCGACTACCTTTATCAGGAACACGATTTTTTGCATGCCGCCGGCGAATATCAACGCTATTTGTTCTTTTCGGAAAATCCTCCCGCGCAGGATAGCATCATTTTCCGAATCGGCCTGTGCAATGAGCTTGCCCAAGAACCGGCTTCAGCAAGGGCTTACTATGCCAGAATCATTCGGGATTTTCCGGAAAGCAGCCTGGCCGATGCGGCTCGGTACGAAATGGCGCATACATTTTTTGTATCCGGGGAATACTCTTATGCGCTCACAATTATTGCCGACGTCCAAGATTCGATAAAGACGATATCGGCACATTCCAAATTGCAGTTTCTCGAGGGGGCAAGCCTGCTTCATATGCGGAACTGGGGAGCAGCCCATACAGAATTCTGCAAACTTTCCGGCAGCTCACTCCCCGCATCCGACACCGGTATGCTTTCGGAGTATATTGCACTCTCAAATGAAGGCATGAACCTCCATTGCAAGAGCCGTTTTTTTGCCGCTTTTTCTTCGGCGCTGATTCCCGGGGTTGGCAAAATATATTCCGGTCGCGCCAAAGACGGCGTGTACTCCCTCGTCCTGATCGCCCTCACCGCCTGGCAGGGATATGAAGGTTTTCACCGGGACGGAAAAAATTCCCTCAGAGGCTGGATTTATGGAGGCCTTTGCGGTACGTTTTATCTTGGAGATATTTACGGATCATTCATTGCGGCGAGGGACTATAATAACAGACTGGCGGAGAACATCCTCGATCGCGCGCAAGGCGACCTGCCATGGTATCGATAATTGACATTTCCCGATATGCCTGGATATTTCTCCTGGCCATGCAGGCGATGATTTCCGTTTGTTTTGCCGACGGAAATGTCTTCGACCTAGCGGATCA
>JAUZPT010000403.1 GCA_030705745.1 Bacillota bacterium
ATCATGCCGAAATGCTGTTTTCGTTTGATGCTATCATAAATATTGACGACAAAGACAAGTTTTTGAATATGTGATGGCACCTTGGACAAATCCACATTTACTTGTTCATCATCGCCATCGCCGTCACCGGTTAGATTATCACCCGTATGGCGGATGCTTCCGCACGAGCTATTTAAGTTCCCGAAATAAACGACATCCTGGTTGCTGCGAATCTTATCATTTTCTCCGAGCAAAAGTACTGATGCATCACAATCGATGTTTGGAGCGCTTCCCCCACCAAACAAGCCACCGAAAAGGCCTCCTCCACTTTTTTGAACCGGATCCCAGCCCAAACCAACCAAAATTTTCGAAATTCCGGGATTACTCTTTGTTAAATCTACTCTTTGGCCCTTTTGTAAGTTGATTGCCATTTCCTTCACCTCATCAATTATTTTTATAAAAAATTAAACACTATTACTTCATTTTCTTGAAATTTTCCTGAAGCATTTCTAAGCGTTTTGTGCCGTCCTCACGCAAGCGTTTGTTTTCTTCCTCGATCGCTTTTGTTTCCTGCATGCCTTTAATGATGATGTTCCACGTCTCTTCAATGGTCTCAATTTTTATGCTAGGGCTGCCGGCTAAACGAGCGATATCTGTGCTCTGCTGCGAAATATTTTGAGCATTGCGGACAAGCATTTCGTTCGTCCTGCGGTCAAGCTCGCTCATTGATTCAGCCACCAGCTTTTGGCGTTTGGCGGCAACTGCCTGGATTAATCCATTCTTAAAAATCGGAATGGTCGTTACAAACGCAGAATTAATTTTTCCGATTAGCTTCGTGTTCCCTCTTTGCAGCAGCCTTATTTGCGGCGCTGTTTGCAGGGAGACCATTTTCGCCATTTCCAGGTCATAAACTCGTTGTTCCAAGGCTTCAATGGCATTGCGAAGCGTGTCTGCCTGCATGGAGGCAAGCTGGTCACCGGAAGCTGCTCGGCTTTCAAGCTGTGGAAGTTGATGATTTTTTAGTTCCTCCACCTTCATTTGCCCGGCGACAATGTATTTTTCAAGCGTTAAATAATATTGATAATTTTGTTCATACATTTGTTCAAGCATATGGGTGGCATCGGTCATTTCATGCTGGTATTTAGAAATTTCAACATACACCTTGTCGATTTCCCCGCCCATGGTCTGATATTTCCCAAATAGCTTTTCAATGGCCTGTTCGCCTTTTTTAAATAACTTGGAGAACAATCCGCCGGACGTTTTTTGGAAATCCTTCGCATCAAACCTATCCATGATTCTTCCAAGCTGCTTGAGAAGTTCTCCAGAGTCCTCTACCTTTGTCGTTCTCATATTATGAAGAATCTGGTCGGAAAATCGGGAGATCTGAACGGCCGGTTCTTTACCAAACTCAAGGATTTGAATTTGGTCGCGCTCGTCAATGGACCTAGCGAGATTTTGGACCTCTGGTTCATTTCGTAGTGCCAATTTAATATCCGATGCTTTCGTCTCTGTCAGTCCTTCTTCAGGATTCAGTTTCAACAAGCCCGTGGTTGGATTCGGTGTTGTGTTCATTACTTCAATCTCCCCTTAAATTTTTTAAGAAACCGTGAAAAAGCCCTTTTTTCATGATCGAAGGTTCTTTGAATTCCTGGTCAAACACTACATCCTCAAGCCAATGAGTATCAAACAGGCTTTCGGAGATGAAGTTTTCAATATCATTATGACCCGTTGGATTGTAAATGACCAGATCAATGCCAAATTGATTCAGCAGCAATAGCAATGCAGCGTCTGATCGTGTGAACAGCCCTGTCAGTTCATTATTAAATAATATAAGCTTAGGTATCGATTGCGAATAATCGAACTTCTCCAACAGCTGAATGACCGCCCCTGGTGTTTGCATCGCGTGACTGAATAAATAAATTTTCAATTCCTCGGGACTTTCTTTTGCGATCGGCTTCAATGATGGTTTTTCACATATGGCTCGAATGGCATGTGCAATTCCTTTTTGAAGTCCGATTGGCAAATGTGCATATTTCCAATAATGGGCTTCCATCATCTTTTCTGTGCTTAACAATCCATCCCTGCCAAGCGCATTCCTGTAATGAAAGCGGAAGTCATTTGATGTAGTCGTTGTAAAAGGAAATTGTCGGATCAGCAGGCTGTTTTCTAAGCTTATGAGAGTATGAAGCCGATCCCAATACTCTTTTTTGTTTCTGCTGACACCCTGGACTTTTACGAAAATGGACGGGATTTTCACTTTTCCGTCCTTCACTTCAAAGTCTGGCCTGACCATCGCGATTTCTTTGCTCAGAATAAAAAACTCATCATAGGTTGTCCTTAACGTCAGCGAGGACGGAGTATAGTCTCTCAGCTGCCATGGCTTGTAAAGCCCGGATCCCTCCTGATTCAGGATGGCCTCGATTTCCCTTGAAGCCTGATAGGCAACCGTCGTTTTTCTGCTTCTTTTTTCCTGTGGAAAGGGTTCTTGTGCCTTTTTATTTTGAAAGTGATGGACAAAGGCTCCTTCGTTGAAAAATCCATCAAGCATATCGCTTCCCTCAGGATTAAAAACGGCAAGATCACACCCAATTTCCGCCAAAAAATAAAGAAAATATTGATGGCTTTTTTTAAAATGTCCATACCACAAAAATCTTGGCATTTCCGTTTCAGGATTGGCTTTTTCCATTAACGGTGCCAGATGGTTAAGCGACCATTTCACAAGATCAACAAGCACCCGCCGAAGCTCTGTGCTTTTAAGACCGTCCGATTCCTTTGTTGCGAAAAGCTGCAGCGTGGATATCCACGCTTCCCTGATTTTTCTGTGAAGTACCGGAATTGCTGATTTTACAATCAATTTCTCTCCATCCAAAAAAGCAACGAAGCGATTAATTGAGAG
Organism: Bacillota bacterium; assembly: GCA_030705745.1. Classification (GTDB taxonomy): domain Bacteria; phylum Bacillota; class Bacilli; order Bacillales; family Cytobacillaceae; genus Neobacillus_A. Next base: position 2,876 of record JAUZPT010000403.1, read on the forward strand.
CTTTTGTTCCTGATGGATATTTATCACTTTTTGTATGGACTGAAAATGCTGATTGTTTATCGTTTTATCAAGCGATTCTTCACTTAATAAATGCAGGCTATTGTCAGGACCTTAAACATATTCGAATAGACGATAAAAGTACTCAACTTAAAAAATAGGAATTCACAAAAATTCTGAAAGCACACTACAAATATGTATAGTTCCGATTTAGAATAAAAAGTTC
>JAUZPT010000404.1 GCA_030705745.1 Bacillota bacterium
AATTGGATCAAACCTTCATTTGAGACGATTCCCGTCGTAGCAAATTTACAATGTGACTATCTTAAACAAGTATTTTTGGATGAGAATCTTAAGATATACGTCAAAACCATGTCGATTGGAAACTCGTCGATTGATATTCACTATGTTGGAAAACAAGAAAATGGTGATACATGTTTTGTTGGCAGGGGAACCATTGTCCAAATCTCCAAAAAAAGCGGAAAAGGAGTTCCTTGGACAGAAGAAATGAAAAAAAAGTTCAAAAACGAAAGCTCGATTAAATCGTAAATGGAACGAACACCTATTTTTCTAAAAAATAGGTTCCAGACTGGAATTGTAGTCACTCTGTATACTTAGTTCACATATGATATGGTGACTAAATATATACCCATCCCACGGTTCATTACTGGCGAAGGCAAGGAGGGTTACAATACTTGAAGGAAAACGAATATTCGCACAAACCATTACTCACCAAACGTGAAAGAGAAGTATTCGAACTGTTGGTACAAGACAAAACAACAAAAGATATCGCTGGTGAATTATTTATAAGCGAAAAAACGGTTCGGAATCATATTTCAAATGCAATGCAGAAATTGGGCGTAAAGGGGCGTTCACAAGCTGTTGTTGAGCTCCTAAGAATGGGAGAATTAGAGCTTTGATCGTAGCCGGCATCCTTTTGGGACGCCGGTTACGAGTTTTTATATAAGGAAGCGATTCAGACTCTTGAAATTTTGGCGAAAAAGGTAGAAAATAAGAACACTAGGAAAGCTTCGAGGGCTTTGCATCGAGGCCGATTAACCCGCTCAAGGACGAGAAATTGGACTGAGCAAATGCCCTAAATAGGAGTTGGAGAAAATGAAAACAGATAACATGACTCGGATGGACAGGGATATCGTTTCAGAGATAGAAAAGGATTTACGTTACATATCAGGAATTATAAAGCAAAAAGGAAGAGAATTGCTAAGCAATTATACGATAACACCTCCTCAATTTGTGGCATTGCAATGGCTGTTTGAGGATGGGGACATGACGATTGGCGAGCTTTCCACTAAAATGTTCCTGGCTTGCAGCACGACAACAGATCTTGTCGATCGCATGGAAAAAAATAATCTCGTCAAAAGAGTTAAGGATCCCAATGATCGCAGAGTTGTAAGGATTCATTTACTTGATGAAGGGGAACGTATAATTGAAGAAGTAATAAAAAAACGCCGTGGGTATTTGCAGGAAGTTCTAAAGAATTTTTCGGAGGAAGAAATTGGTCTTCTCCAAAGTAATTTAACAAAACTGCATGCGGAAATGCGCGAAGAATGAGGAGAAGAACTTGAAACAACCGATTGGAGTAATTGATTCTGGAGTTGGCGGACTGACCGTCGCAAAAGAAATAATGAGACAGCTTCCAAATGAAAAAATACTGTATCTTGGTGATACAGCAAGGTGCCCATATGGACCTAGATCCATTCAGGAAGTGAAAAAATTCACCTGGCAAATGACCGAATTTTTATTGAAGAAAAATATTAAAATGCTCGTCATTGCCTGCAATACTGCCACAGCGGCTGTACTCGAAGAAATAAAAAAGGATTTGCCGATCCCTGTACTAGGCGTCATCAATCCTGGAGCACGTGCCGCGATTAAGAAAACAGAAAATAATAGAGTGGCAATCATTGGAACAGTCGGCACCGTCAAAAGTGCAGCCTACGAAAAAGCGCTTAAGGCCTTAAATAACAAGGTTGTCGTCACGAGCCTTGCCTGTCCGAAATTTGTTCCGCTAGTCGAGAGCGGAGAATACGATGGGGTTCTTGCAGAAAAAATGGTCTCTGAATCTCTCAAGCCCTTGCTTAATCAAAAGCTCGATACGCTAGTGCTTGGATGCACTCATTATCCTTTGCTTGAACCTCTCATTAAGGATTATATGGGGGAGAAAGTCAGCGTGATTAGTTCTGGTGATGAAACGGCAAGGGAAATCAGCACCATACTTCAATATAAAGGCATGTTGAATGAGAGTGAGGACGAGCCTGAACATGAATTTTATGCTACTGGTTCAAAAGTTATTTTTTCGAAAATTGCCTCTCAGTGGCTTGGAAAAAAGATTGATCAAGTTTATACAATAAAATTAGGATAAGACTGGAGACTCCCTAACCATGGGGGTTTTTCTTTTTGGTCTAAATTTCCGAATGGCTCGTATACATATAGTACAAACTGTCTGGAGGGATTAATATGTCTATAAATAAAGCTACAACCATTGTTTCAGCTGTTCTTGTTTCCTCTGTCCTCTTGTCCGGCTGCGGGCTGTTCGGAGCGGAAACAACGAAAAAAATCGATCCACCCAAAACTGTTACGTATACTAGCGATAATGGGAAAACTACTGCAGTAGGCAAGAAAGAAAACACCCAAGGCTCCGTAAAGACAGAGCTCTATTTAATCGACAAAAATGGGTATGTCGTACCACAAACCTTATCCCTTCCAAAAACTACTTCCATTGCAACCCAGGCCCTTGAATACCTTGTAGACAATGGACCTGTATCTGAACTCTTGCCAAATGGATTCCGAGCTGTGCTGCCCGCTGACACACAAGTATCAGTAGATATCAAGGACGGAGTAGCGATGGTCGATTTTTCAAAGGAATTCAAGAACTACCAGCCAGCAGATGAAATGAAAATTCTTCAGTCAATTACTTGGACGTTGACACAATTTAATACTGTACAAAAAGTAAAATTGAAAATGGGCGGGCATGAACTGACTGAGATGCCTGTAGGTGGAACGCCCATCAGTGAAAATTTAACAAGATCAATCGGGATCAACATTGATACAAATGATGTTACGGATATCATGAATACGAAACCAATAACCGTTTACTATATCGGCGGGAAGGAAAATGCTTACTATTATGTACCTGTAACGAAGCGTGTTAGCAATAGTGAAACAGATTCAATCACAGCTGCTGTGAATGAATTAGTCAAAGGACCGAATGAGAACTCTGAATTGGTTTCGGAATTTCTTCCAGATGTGAAACTATTAGAGGCTCCAAAGGTTGAGAATGGAAAAGTCATTTTGAATTTTAATGAATCCGTTTTTGGAAGTTTTGATAAAAAAATT
>JAUZPT010000405.1 GCA_030705745.1 Bacillota bacterium
AAGAACTCATATTGATTAATTCCGATTACTTTAAAATTTTCAACGAAAAACATACAAAAACCATTGTTGAAGCATTGAAATTCTTTGGAAACTAAAATAAACATGGTTAACCCTAACGACAATAAATCAAATTTTATGAATCGGGCATGTTTGAACCGAGCATTGATGCGAGCTCCATTTGACCGATAGAATAAAATATTAATGGATGAAACGAGCATGTTTGAAAGCACAAACACCAATGAAAATCTGGCATGCGAGTTCCATACAACCTTTTTAATCAAATTATTTACGAATGACACAAGCATGATTGAAAATCACAAACAAGGATGAAAATTATCCATGCGAGTTCCATACGACCTATTTAATCAAATTATTTTCGGATGAAAAAAATATTGCTTTTAATCCCAGTTATTTTGTTTTGCATTTCAAGCCTCTTTGCTCAGGATTCCAATGTGTTAAATCAACTCAAGACATATGCTAATGACACACTTCTCCCTAATGACCCTCGTTTGAAAGAGATGCCATCAAAAACCTTTACTGCTGATGATGTTTTAAATAAAAAAATCCATTGGAAAAATCCCTATAATCCTGATATCACACCAGTTACTCAAGGTTTCGATTTTACTAAAGTCGGGAAAACACCTGCTAAAGGTATTCACCCCCGGATTTTTACTTCTCCAGGCGAATTTGCTGATATCAAAAAGCGTTTGGAAACGACTAATATGGGTGGACAATTACTCAGGCTAGCTGGTAAAGAATTGGAACAAATGCAGAAGGGAAAAGGAGCTTTAGGAAATATTTATAGCTTGTTGAAATCCGGAAACAACCTTCAAGGCATCAAAACCGATCTACCAAAAGAGATGGCCAACCTGCTTTCCATCCAAGGATTATTGGCCCAACTTAACAGCAATAAAGCCCTTCTTGTTGAAACAGGGACAGTTGCAGCCAATTATTTAAAAATAACATTACAGCATATAGAAGATACACCACCAATGCTGGGCCGTGAGAAAATGGTTAAAGAAGAAATTTTTTCAGGTGGAAGTTTAGCCAAATTGTTTGACTTTACGGCAGCAGGCATGAATAAAAAAGACAAAGCCATAATTGTGGCATTGTTTGCCAGAAACACCTTTGGGAAATACTCAGTTGGCATGGATTTACCGCATCATTGGAGGCGTTGGAACCACATTCCAGCTTCCAGTCAATATGGTTTGACTATTTTAGCCATTGAAAATGAAAAAGGCTATGATAAACGCATTTACGATTGTGCTGCCGATGTCGCTGAGGACTATCTAACCTATGCTTACTCGCCGGAAGGAATGAGCAGCGAAGGAATAACTTACACTTTTGGCCCATTTGAGCATGAGCTTTTGTTTATGGCAGCCATGGCACGTCGTGGCCAAAAGAACCTGTTTACAAACCCTCATTTCAGAGCAATACCCGATTGGTTAATTTATGCTTTAGCGCCAAACCCCGATTGTTTATGGAACTCTCAAGGCGATACCGGAAGCACCTCTGATATTCCCTGGTCGATGATGATGATCATGAAATATTTTTTTCCGGATGATGCCAAAATCGACTACCTCTATGCAAATTCTCTTTACAAAAGTGTGAATAAAATACCGGATGTTTCAGCTTTTGTTTTTTGCAATGATCCCTCAAAAACGGCCGCTCAATACAATGGGATACCCCCTGTAAACATGCCCAAAACATTTTTTTCACCTAACCGGGGTACTTTTATTGCCCGAGACAAATGGGATAAAAATGGCATAAAATTTCAGTTCGATGCCCGACAGGATATGTATTATCAGTCTCATGATCATGCTGACCGTGGAAATTTCTGGCTGGCTGCCAATGGCCGAATATGGGTAATGGATGGCTGGAGAAGTACAGAAAGCAAGTACCATTCCGTAATTACCATAGACGGTCATGGACAGGGTTATTTTGCAACTCCTGCTTGTTGGAAGAATTATATTGACAAACCTGAGGCCACCTTTGGTCAAGTTGATTATAAATACGCTTTTGATTGGTTATGGCTTAAAACACCTGTTTCTGATGCTATGTTAGGCAAACCACTTCCCATTCAATGGCAAGATGGGGTGTACACAAAAACGGCTCAGAACCAATTACGTTATCACCCGGGGCAGGTTCCCCAGCGTGACCCTTTGCGTAAGGTAGCAGAATATTTTAATGGTTCTCTCGAAACAGATCCGAGAATCTGGACAGAGGATACATGGCCTATGCGGTTACAAAATTATCCGGTAGAATTTGCGTTTCGAACTGCAGGTTTGGTCAAAGGAAAACATCCTTATGTGCTGATCATTGATGATTTGAAGAAGGACAATGCAGAACGATTGTATGAATGGACAATGCCGGTTCAACTCGATGTTGAGGTAGTTTCAATTAAACAGTTAGTTGAAGTTACGCAACAATCAGGAGCATTTAATCTTGGTTTTAATGCCTTTGCAAACAACCGTACACAAGGCGAATATGATATTGTATTAGGAGACAAACGCATGAAACGCAATATGACCGAAATAGACCAAACAGTCGGAGGTATTTATAATGTAGGACGCTTTACTCCTCAGAAGGGGGATCCTCAATTACTGGTTAGAGTACTTGAAAGGACAGCCGCCGAAGTCCCAAACCTCGAGCCTAATCCCCGGTTAGAGACTTTTGAAAACATCAAAACAGAAGATATGCACCAGTTTTACTTGCGGACAATGGATCTAGCCAAACGATTGGTCGTACCTTCCCGTTCAAACAATCCTAATTTTAAGGTATTGTTATTTCCCTATTTACATGGTGAAGAATTGCCTCAAACGCTTTGGAACGAAACCCGAACAAAACTGACCGTCACTTTCAAAGACCAAAAAGATGAGTTTTTCTTTTCCAAAGGTGATGACAATCATACTAAAATAAAACTTGTCCGTGATGGCAAAGTGATTTTTGAATTTTAATGAACCCGGTATATTAAACTGGAAAAAATAAATAAAATTGATCGGATGAATTGGATCGGATTAAACGAGCATGTTTGAAAATACAAACACCGATGAACCGAGCATAC
>JAUZPT010000406.1 GCA_030705745.1 Bacillota bacterium
AAGCTGTGTCAAAAACGGCAATCGCAGGCACATTCGGAAGAACGCGTTGGAAAGCCTTAATTCCCGTAATATTCGCTGGATTGTGCAAAGGCGCCAATTCGGAAAGCGCATCAATTTGAGCCAGCACCTCATCAGTAATGATAACTGAATCATTAAATGCTTCTCCACCGTGAACAACACGATGCCCGATTCCTTCAATTTCATCCAGCGACTGAATGATTCCCAAGGTTGTCAGCTTGTCGAGTAATATTTTAACAGCCACTTCATGGTCAGGAATGTCGGTAATTTCCTGTACCTTCTTGCCGTTTACAGTAATATTGAAGATGGAATCGCTTAAACCGATTCTTTCGATAAGTCCTTTTGTGATGACTTCTTCACTTGGCATCTCGAATAATTGAAATTTTAGTGAAGAACTTCCGGCATTGATTGCGATCACTTTTGCCATAGCTTTAACGCTCCTTTTATATAACAGCATCGTTTTGATGATGTCTTTTTTATTGCAATCTTATTTTGTGCATTCCTGCATCGATATATCTCTCAACTACCCATTTAAACATTGAACGAAAAACATTACAAGGACAGAAATCACATGATAACGGTTTCTTGATAATAAAAATATATTCAGATATTTCCGATGTTTTTTCACTTTCAAGGATCAAATAAAACAAAAAAGCCGGAATTTTATACCGGCTTTTTCTCTATGATTCCTTATTTTCAAGAAACCATTTATCGATTTTTCGTAAAATATTATCCATTTCATATGCATTGGACAAGCTTGGCATATCCACAAGCAGCGCCTGTTTAGGTATCTTTATGTGATCTGCTTTTTTTTGCATGATAAAGATGCTTTTCGCTGCATTTTTATTTTTAAACATGGTAAGAGGAAGCTGCATGATCCCCTGGACGATGATATGTTGCTTTAAAAACTCACGAAGCTGTGGAGCCTGCTCGCTCTCAAAAAGGCCATTTGGAATAATAAAAAATAAATACCCGCCTGGTTTCGTATGCTTGACGCTTTGTTCAATAAACAAGTGGTGAGAGTAGGAATGTCCTTCAATCGCCTTTAATTGATAATCCGTTGCACGAAGATCGTTCGGATAATACCCGATTGGCAAATCACTTATAACGGCATCGACAGGATCAATGAATAAGGGCTCGAGGCTATCCTGATTGAAAAGTTCCACCGGATGCTCCTGCAAATTCGCATTGATAAAAGCAAGCCTGATTAAAATATCATCAATTTCAATTCCAACAGACTCAATTGATTTATCCAACTGTTGATTCAAAACTGTCGTAAGCAAATTTCCTGTACCTACTGCCGGATCAAGAATACGGAACGATTTTTCCTTAACAAATTTCTGCACCAAATATCCTACGAGCATACCGACTGTATCAGGTGTCATTTGATGGTTCGGCTGTACAGATTCTTTCATCCCTTTTAGGATGACAAGCTGAAATGCTTTTCGAATGTCCTCTTTGGAGAATTTGTCCAAGTTAATTTCTTCGTATTGCTTTTTCAAGCGCTTGACATTTAGCTCGCTCAATTCCTCCTGGAGAATGGACTGCTGAAATATATTTTCACCCGTTTCTGCAAGCGCCTCTAAAAATGTGCACTCAAGCTCTTCTTGCAAAACAAGTGATGTTTCATTAAATACGGTAAATAGTTGTTCTACCGGAGAGATTTTCATTCGTTCTCCTCCTACCTGATTTTCATTTCCTATTTTAACGGCATTACATGGTGTTCACAAGTTTTAATAGAAATTACCCATTAATAAATCTTCATGAAAAAAGGTCCCGGCGGCTTGCCGAGACCTTTTCATCAAAGCTTATTTCGCTTGCTTTGCTGCTTCGATTGCTGCTTCATAATTCGGGTGTTCTGTTGCTTCACTAACATATTCAACATATGTGACCGTGTCGCTTGAATCGACCACAAATACAGCACGGGCCAATAGACGAAGTTCTTTGATGGCAACGCCATATGCTTCACCGAAAGAAAGTTCACGGTGATCGGACAATGTTTGGACATTTTCAATTCCCGCAGCAGCACACCAGCGTTTTTGCGCAAATGGAAGGTCCACGCTTACCGTTAAAATTTTAACATTATCAAGCTTTGAAGATTCTTCATTAAAACGGCGTGTTTCTGCGTCACATACTCCAGTATCGATAGAAGGTACGGAAGTAATTAAGCGCACTTGCCCTTTTGTATTTTCTAGTTTAACCGGTGACATGTCGTTAGCAAGAACCGTGAAATCAGGTGCCTTGTCCCCTACCTTCACTTCATTTCCAAGCAATGTGACAGGATTTCCCTTAAACGTAATTGAAGCCATAGTTTCTTGTCCTCCTTAGTTCATATGTACAGTGTAAATCATATCTTTTCAGAATCTTTTTTGCAATTATTTGAACCTGCAATAAAAAAGTTAATCCCCCTTAGTGTGGAAGATTAACTTTTCATTTGGCTCCGTTAAACTGTATTGTTGATAAATCGTTTTTTGACTCATTCGTTACGCACGATTGAACTTAAATTAAAAATCTAGGTCATGTTTTGGATAGTTGGGCTGTTGGTGTTGATTTTGGGGCTGATTGGTGTTCATTCTTACCCCGTCATCCTTTTTCGAAAACATTTGCTGAATCTTTTCGACTGCCTGCGGTGCCAAATCGAGAATTTTCTCATATAAATGAGTACTTTCATCAAGATGCAGCATTTTTACACCTTGTGAGTTAACGATTAAAAAGGCAATTGGAGTTATGGAAACTCCCCCACCGCTACCACCCCCAAAAGGATGCTTCGTTTGCCCCTGAGTCTGTCCCTGCCCTTGATTATTATCTTTTTGTGCGTTTTCAAGAAAAAATTCGCTTCCTCCAGCCGCAAATCCGAACCCTACTTTTGACACAGTCAAAATAACAATTCCGACAGGGGTTTCCACCTGATCAACTATGATCGTATTTACATCAATCATTTCCTTTAAGCTTTCCATCGCAGTATTCATGAGTCCTTGAATTG
>JAUZPT010000407.1 GCA_030705745.1 Bacillota bacterium
AGGTCAAACAAATCGCCCTTTTCCATCTGCTCAATCGTTCGACAATCCTTGTAATAGAGTGGATACCCCGTATCCATGTTACCCAATCTTCCCCATTTTAAACATTTTCTGTACACTCCGTTGGTGAAAAAGAAGGATTTAACATCGTTTATGTTTAGAAAATTAAAAAACTCCGAGCCTTTCAAAAAGGCTGGGAGTTTTTTGGTACGCCCTCGGCAGGAATCGAACCTGCATTTCAAGCTTCGGAGGCTTGCGTGCTATCCGTTGCACCACGAGGGCAAAGAGTATAAAAAACCATTGGTATATCAACATTTTCAGCGAGTTTCTTCTGATTGTGCTGAGATTACTCGTTGAAGGATAAACTTAACGCGCTTGTCAATGATACTAAAGAAGCACCAATTTTGTCAATGTAAAAACAAAATGTCTTATCCATTCCATATTATTCCCATTCAACAAACCTCGATCTTATTGTAAAATATAGAGCGGGGGGAATGGGAAATGAATTTTAAGCAGGGGTTATGGCAACAACAGACGTTGAAGCTGACGATGACACAGGAGCTGTCACAGGCAATTGCGTTATTGCAATACACAACGCAGGAATTGACTGTTTTTCTGGAAGATAAAGCCCTTGAGAACCCTCTCATCCAAATTGAACCCGGCAATGTACAGCCTATGGATCCGCTCCGTGATCGAAGCCGAGGAAAAAGTAAAAAGGCAGTGAAAGATAGAAATGATTGGATAGAACAAATAGCAGAAAGTTCCTTTTCGCTTGAAGAACATGTATTCTCCCAGTTGCCATTAAATGATTTATCAAGCGCTGATATAAAGATTCTGCGCTATTTAATAAGGAATTGTGAAGTAAGCGGTTACTTTACTGGGGATACGAACGAGGCAGCGGTTGCTTTAAAGACCACGATTTCAGAAGTTGAAGGCATATTAGCACTGCTGCAGAAACTGGAACCGGCAGGCATCGGGGCAAGGGATTTGAAGGAATGTTTGCTACTTCAATTGCAACGGCACCATCCTGACAATCAGCTCGCCCAGACAATTGTTACCGATCACTTTCTCTCTTTTGTTGATAAAAAATGGAAAGCTTTGGCAAGGGAGCTCGGCGTTTCACTTAAGGAATTTCAGGAAGTGTTTGATATAATACAAAAGTTGAATCCGAAGCCGTGTGAAAATTTCATTTACGAAAAAACTTCGTTTGTCATTCCGGATGCCATCATTGAAAAAACCACGGATGGAATTGCCGTACGAACGTATGACGATCCACTGCCGAGAATTACGTTTAATGAAAATTATTACAAGCAATTTTCACTCAACGAAGATCCGACAGTTAGTCGCTTTATACAAGAAAAATTCCAGGATTTTCAGTGGATTATGAAAAGTATTGAGCAGCGGAAGGAAACATTGACAAAAGTGGTCATGAAAATCGCTGAAAAGCAGCCGCTTTTTTTTCAAAAAGGTCCTGAATACTTGAGGCCGATGACGATGAAGGAAGTGGCAGGTGAGCTTGGAATCCATGAGTCGACCGTAAGCCGGGTGGTTCGTGAAAAATACGTGCAAACGCCTTCTGGAACGTTCGAACTGCGCACGTTTTTTACAAGTACAATACAAACGACAGCCGAGGAAAATACTTCGTCTGCCACAGTGAAAAACGCGATCGCTTCATTGATCGGCAACGAAAAAAAGCAAAAGCCACTTTCCGATCAGGATATTGTCGATCTATTAGAGAATGGAGAAGGCATCGTCGTTTCCAGAAGAACGGTTGCCAAGTATCGCGATCAGCTGGGAATACCTTCGTCACCGAAAAGAAAACGGTACGAATAAAAGGAGATTGTAATATGGGTCAAAGTGTTCTTACCTTCTATACGCGGCCAGGGTGCCATCTTTGCGAAAAAGCAAAAGCGGAATTGCTCGAAATTCAAAAGCATTTGGATTTTATATTTAATGAAGTAAATATTAATGATAGCGATGAATTAACAGAGAAGTATGGATTAATGATTCCGGTATTTGAATTGGACGGAGAAGAAGCTGGATTTGGGCATGTTAACAAATCGGACATAAGTAAACGTTTACAGGAAAAAACCTCATCCATATGAGTTGAATTAGGATAACACTCCTGTTAGAATGGAAACTGTAGCAGGGGTGATTTTTTTTGACTGTGGTGGGACATAATACGTCTATGTGGGACATTTACAGTCCATCTACATCTTAAAGGAGCATGGCCACATGCAATCATTCATTGATATACAAAGGAAATTATTGCCCGACCTTCTTCATGTCATGCAAAAAAGATACGCCATTCTTCATTCCATCGGTTTCATGGAACCGGTCGGCAGACGAAGCCTGGCGGTAAGCATCGGCTTTACCGAGAGAACCCTTCGCAGCGAAGTTGAGTTTTTAAAAGAACAAAATTTAATCGCCGCCAATAATGTGGGGATGAGTTTGACACCTGAAGGGAAAAATTTATTGGAAAGTCTTGAAAGCTTAATGAGGGAGCTAAAGGGAATAGATGTACTGGAAATGGAATTGCGTCATCTTCTAGGCATTAAAAAAGTAGTGATTGTTCCGGGAGATACGGACAAATCGCAGATGGTGAAAAGTGAGCTTGGAAAAGCAAGCGCCAATTGCATGAAAAAGCTGTTAGCAGGAAAAAATATCATCGCTGTGACGGGCGGCTCTACGATGGCCGCAGTAGCAGAAATGTTATCACCTGATTTCGGCAGTAAAGAGTTGCTCTTCGTTCCTGCACGTGGAGGCATCGGTGAAGATGTCCAAAACCAGGCAAACACGATTTGCGCCATAATGGCGGGCAACACTAACTCGAAGCATCGTGTATTCTATGTACCCGATCAGGTCAGCACCGACATTTATGAATCATTTATCAAAGAACCGCTTATTCATGAGGTTCTTGGGCTGATTAAATCTGCCGGCATTGTTTTGCACGGTATTGGGGAAGCTATTCCAATGGCTGAAC
>JAUZPT010000408.1 GCA_030705745.1 Bacillota bacterium
GAAATGTTTGGTTTCCTTGGGGCAAACGGTGCTGGAAAAACGACAACCTTTCGAATGATCTTGGGGCTTATCGATCCTACTGATGGTGAAATTACGTGGGAAGGACAACGAATTGATTATTCGAAAAGCCATTTGGTCGGATATTTGCCAGAGGAAAGGGGCTTGTATCCCAAATTAAAAGTGAAGGATCAACTTGTTTATCTGGCCAGACTGCGCGGAATGGCAAAAAAAGACGCGATTGCTGAACTTAAAGTGTGGCTTGAAAGCTTTAGGGTACCTGAATATGAAAATAAGCGGGTCGATGAACTGTCAAAAGGCAATCAGCAGAAAATCCAATTCATTGCAGCAGTTATCCATAAGCCTAAATTGTTGATATTAGATGAACCATTCAGCGGCCTTGACCCCGTAAATGTGGAAATGCTAAAGGAAGCCGTTATAAGATTAAAGAAGAACGGAACGACGATTGTGTTTTCGAGCCACCGTATGGACCATGTTGAAGAAATGTGTGAGCATCTTTGCATCATGCATCACGGAAGCCCGATTGTTCATGGTAAATTAAAGGATATTAAACGTTCGTTCGGAAAGAAGAATCTAGTTATTCATGCCGATTTTTCGCTCGATTTCTTAAAGGAACATCCGGGTGTAGTAAAGTCGAGAACGACAACCGAAGGAATTCATCTGCAGATTGAGGGCGAATCAGTTGCTGAACAAATCTTAAGGGAAGTTGCATCCAAAGGCTTCGTCAGGAAATTTGCGCTTGAGGAACCATCTTTAAATGATATTTTTATCGAAAAAGTAGGTGCTTCATATGAATAAGTTTCTCCTCATATTATTTCATACGTTTATGACAAAACTGAAAACCAAATCGTTTATTATAACAACGATTGTGACCATGGTAGCCCTTTTGGGACTCACCAATTTAAACCGGATTATGGACATGTTCAACAAAGATTCCGGCAAGGAGAAAGTTGCCGTTCTTGATCAATCTGGACAACTGTATATGCCATTAAAACAACAGCTGAGAATTATCAATAAAGATGTAACGCTGATTGAGTATAAAGGGACGGAACAAGAAGCCGAGCGCGCTGTGAAAAAAGGAAAGCTCGATGGATACGTCCAAATTGGTCTGAATAAGGAAAAATTGCCGGAAGGTTCATTCAAGGCGATGAGCATTGCGGGTACCGGCACGTCTTCGGACATCCAAAACAGCCTGCAGCAATTGAAGACTGCAATGGCCGCTTCACAAATTAATCTGTCTTCCGTTCAATTGCAAAAGCTTTATGAACCGGTTGCTTTCAAAAAAACAGCGCTTGAAAAAAATGCAAAAACAGAGGCAGAATTAAATCAGGCACGAGGGCTTGTATATATTTTGCTGTTTATCATTTATTTTGCCGTCATCATGTATGCCAACATGATTGCCATGGAAGTGGCGACTGAAAAATCGTCGCGCGTCATGGAAATTCTCATTTCCAGTGTCCCGCCCATTCAGCAAATGTTTGCGAAAATTTTGGGCGTGGGACTGTTAAGTATAACACAGCTCGTGTTGTTGCTTTCCATGAGTTATATTTCGTTTAAACGGAATATGAGTAATATGAATGGAGGGCTTTCTCAATATTTCGGTTTTAACGAAATTCCTGTTTCAACACTCGTGTATGCGGTAGTATTCTTTATCCTGGGCTATTTCCTTTATGCCACGCTCGCGGCTTTTCTTGGTTCATTAGTGAGCCGAATTGAAGATGTTCAGCAAATGATCACACCAATGACGATGCTGATTCTTGCCGGCGTCATGATTGCCGCGTTCGGACTTGGAAAACCGGATGTTCCTTTTATTACTTTTACATCGTACATTCCTTTTTTTGCGCCTATGATTATGTTCCTGCGCGTAGGAATGCTGAATATTCCATTTTGGGAGTCTTTGGCAAGCATGGCGATCCTGATAGCAACGATTTTGCTGCTGGGTGTATTTGGAGCCCGTGTATACCGTGGAGGCGTTCTCATGTATGGAAAATCGAATTCTTACAAAGATATAAAAAAAGCGTTGCAATTAACCAAAAATAAATAGTAGAAAAAGAGTCTTGCAATGAAGCGAGGCTCTTTTTCTTATACGTGAAATTCTTTTCTGTTTGAGAACGTGCATTCGCTTTTTGGAGGTGTTACAATAAAGGAAATGAACTCGGAAGGGATATTCATATGGGAAAAATAATTACATTTATTCATGCGGCTGATTTGCATCTCGACAGTCCGATGATTGGCTTAAAGCATTTGCCTGAAAAATTGCTGGCAAGAATGAGAGAAAGCACGTTTCAGGCGTTGCGAAAAATAACCGCTTTAGCGATTCAAAATAGAGTGGATTTTGTCATTTTCGCCGGTGATTTATACGATGGGGAAGATCGTAGCTTGAGGGCACAATCCATTTTCAGAACGGAAATGTTGAAACTCGCCGCGGAAGGAATACCGGCCTTTGTTGTTCACGGAAATCACGATCATTTAAATGGCTCGTGGGTGAATTTGGAACTGCCTGAAAATGTCCACATTTTTCCTACCGAAGTGGAAACGAAGGTGTTCAAAACAGGAAACGATGCCACCGTCCATCTATATGGCTTCAGCTATCCGACAAGGCATGTCATCGAAAGGAAAATTGATGGATACACGCGTATGGAAGGTGCCGATTTTCATATTGGCATTCTTCACGGACATGATGAAGGAAGCAGTGAGCATGGCAAGTATGCTCCTTTTTCGGTTAAGGAGTTGCTTGAAAAACAATTTGATTACTGGGCACTTGGCCATATCCATAAAAGAGCGGTACTTACCGAAGATCCTCCTATCATTTTTTGGAGTCACTGGTTTGTTAAGTTGGCCTAATTGAAATCCACTTCTTTAGGTCAGGCTATGCCTATAAACAGCATAAAAAGTGCCACTTTCCGCAACACGCCTTTAGGAACCAGCGAAGCCATCAGGGTGGGCTTTATTTGGGA
>JAUZPT010000409.1 GCA_030705745.1 Bacillota bacterium
ACAGCTTTTACAGGAATTCACTGGAACACCTACTAATCCGGAGAAAATTGTTTTCTCAGGGATTGGTGAAAAAGATGTCTACAATATTTCCGCAGCGTTTGAAGATGAAGGGGAGCTAGTGATTGCGGGGCGCGTTGAATCACGTGACAGTGAACATTCGGACGTTTACTTCTTTGTTGAACGAAACGGTGAGTGGGTACCGAGGGAAAAGGCACCAGTATTTGCATTGCAGGATCCTTTTTTTACGAAAATAGCTGGAGAGCTTGTTTTGGGAGGAGTGCAAATTTTTCCTCATCCAACGCAAGAAGGAGCACTTGGCTGGAGAACCGTGTTTTACAAAGGGAAATCCATTTCTAGTTTACAAGAGTTTGCAAAGGGTCCGGACGGAATGAAGGACTTGCGGCTTGTAGAGTTAAAGGATGGAAGCATTGGTGTATTAACAAGGCCTCAGGGTGAAAAGGGCGGAAGAGGAAAAATCGGCTGGACGCGAATTTCTTCATTGTCAGAGTTGACGATCGGTGTGATCGACGAAGCTCCATTGCTGGAAGGCCAGTTTATTGACGAAGAATGGGGCGGAGCGAACGAACCGCATCTGTTAGCAAACGGTGTTGTCGGAGTGTTAGGGCATGTTGCCAATTTTGATGGTGAAGGAAATCGTCATTACTATCCAATGGTATTTGCACTTGATCCGGAGACTGGGGAATTTTCCGATATCGAATTAATCGCGACAAGAAGCCATTTCCTTCCTGGCCCATCGAAGCGCCCGGATTTAATTGATGTGGTGTTTAGCGGCGGATTGGTACGGAAACCAGATGGAACAGCTGATATGTATGCTGGAATTAGTGATGCTGAAGCACAAAAAATTACGATAATCGATCCGTTTTTACAATACGAGCGGTAAAGGGGAGCATGCAAAATGAACGTATATAGATATGAACAGAACCCATTGGTTACTCCGGCAGATGTGAAGCCGCACCGGGCGGATTTTGAAGTCATTGGAGCCTTCAATGCTGGGGTTACAACATATAACGATGAAATAATCATGCTTCTTCGTGTGGCAGAGCGCCCGATTAGCGAGGATGCGAAGGTTGTCAAAGCACCAATTTATAACCCGCAAACAAATGAACTTGAGATTTTGGATTTTAACTTGGATGATTCGGAGTATGATTTTTCTGATCCTCGTGTGATTAGAGAAAACGGCTCAACGCAGGGCTTTAAGTATTTAACTTCACTATCGTATTTGCGTATTGCGCGCAGCAAGGATGGCCATACTTTCACGATTGATGAAAAGCCATTTATTTATCCATCCAATGAGCTTGAAACCTTTGGAATTGAAGACCCGCGTATTACGAAAATAGAAGATACGTATTATATCTATTTTAGTGCTGTTTCACCGGTTGGCGTTGGGGAATCGCTGGTTTCCACAAAAGACTTTGTGGCGACAGAGCATCTTGGGATGATTTTTGCGCCGGAAAATAAGGACGTATTAATTTTTCCTGAAAAAATAAATGGCATGTACTATGCGATCCACCGCCCAGTGCCAAAAAGCACAGGAAATCCGGAAATGTGGATTGCAGAATCTCCAAATCTACTACATTGGGGAAATCATAAATTTTTACTAGGCTTGCGCGATGGTATGTGGGATAGCGGCCGCATGGGCGGGGGAGCTGTTCCAATTAAAACGGAAAAGGGCTGGCTTGAGCTTTATCATGGGGCATCCAAGGATGACCGCTATTGCATGGGCGCCGTTTTGCTCGATTTAGAGGATCCAACGAAGGTACTTGCGCGCACAGACAAGCCAATTCTTGAACCGGAAGCCGATTATGAGGTGGAAGGCTTCTTCGGAAACGTCGTCTTTTCATGCGGTGCAGTCGTCGAAGGCGATGTTGTCAAAATGTACTACGGTGTTGCCGATACGTCCATGGCCTGTGCAGAATTAAGCCTGCAGGAAATCCTTGATTCATTGACATATCTTAAATAGAACTTATACAGTGCCAAAATCATTTAGCCGATTTTGGCCTTTTATCTTAGCAAAACAAATTACACGGCAGGTGACGTATCGATGAAACTGAATGATAACTGGAAGCTACGACAATTTGATGTAGGGGCAGCCCGGGACCTTGAAGTGGCTTCTCCTGAGTATATTGATTATTTTTGGAGTACCGCCTCTGTACCTGGTGATGTCCATTCCACCTTGATTGATCGAAAACTGATTGAAGATCCCTTTTACGGACACAATGATCTGAAATGCCAGTGGGTGGAGGAAAAGGTTTGGTGGTATCGCAGCACCTTTGAATTTCATGATGATCTTCAGAAAGATGACACGTATGAGCTGGTCTTCGAGGGCTTGGATACGTTTGCTACCGTGTACTTGAACGGTGTGGAGCTAGGATCGACTGAGAATATGTTTATTAGCCACACATTTGAAGTGGCTCGGGAGTTAAAAAAGGGGAAAAATGTTTTAGCCGTTAAATTTGACCCGATCACGGTTCATGTAAAGGATAAAGTGCAATATTACTGGTCAGGTTTTAGCAAAAAGCGAATCTGGACGCGGAAGGCACAAAGTCATTATGGTTGGGATTGGGGCCCGCGCTTGGTTGCAGCTGGGATTTGGAAGGATGTCCATTTAGAGAAAAGAACGTCTGCCAAACTTAATAGTGTTTTTGCCAAAACGACATCGATTTCTTCTGACAAGGCGATTGTTGAAGTAGAGTTGGAAATTGAGAAGTTTACTAGAAATAAGAATTATGAAGTAATGACTAGCCTCACATATGGGGAAGAAATTTTTTCAACGAAAGTAAAAGTGGACCGCAAAAAAGCAACTGCTGTGCTGGAAGTGTCTAATCCCAAGCTATGGTGGACACATGATATAGGTACACCGCATCTTTATCAGCTAACGGTTGAATTGTTTGCTGATGGCGAGAAAATTGATGATCGTTGCGAAGAATTTGGGATTCGAACGATTG
>JAUZPT010000041.1 GCA_030705745.1 Bacillota bacterium
CGTTGCTGTCTAATTTCTTCATTTTGTTCTGGTGTACGTGGAGACAAGTAATGATCACTCCTTTTTTTGACTAACATATATGTCAATTTAAAATATAATTTATTTTGACGCGGGTGTCAATTGAAAAAATATAAAATTTTTCCAAAAAACCCATTTTATTAATTTGAAGTTAGTATGTCGAAAGGTGTGCGTAAAAATAAAAAATGATCTTTATGAGTAGGGAAGTATGGAAGGATAAAAAACGAGGGTCCTTTGTGCAAATTTAAAAAGTGAAAATACTTCTCGAAAAAAGAAAACTCGCCGTCTGGCGAGCATTAAAAATTTTTTTGATAAGTATAGGCTTTTAAATAGACAAACTATGTGATAAATACAATGGATTTAAACGATGTTAAAATTCCAGCTATACAAGCTACGGTCCCAACGGTAATAAAAGAATAAATGAGTAGTGAATCTTTTAGAATCCATAAGCCGGAGGCAATAATTAACGCATCAAAGATGATTAATAGAAATCCTATATTAATAGAGGTACCCTTTGAAATTAGGAAAGCAAGAAGATCAATCCCACCTGGGCAAGTATTTTCCCTGATCATAATTCCTACCCCAACACCAATCATCAAACCTCCTAATAAGGCATTTGGTAAAATGGGTAAATGATTGATTCTGCTGAATGGCAGTAATAGATCAAGCATGATAGAAGTGACTACCACACCGTAAAGGCTATTGTAAAAATAAGAGGGGTTTTGTTTGAATGCAAGAAGATAAATAGGCAAATTAAGACATATAATTGTAATCGATATTTTAAAGCCCCATAAATATTTAAATAGCAAACTAATGCCGAAAATTCCACCATTTATAAGATGAGCAGGGAGAAGAAAAGTGTTTATTCCAAGACTAATAAAAATACTTCCAACTCCAATGACGATTAATTTTTTCTTCATACCTTCCCCCCTTTCAGGTAATTCAGTTATTCCTATCTATATGAGAAAAAGGAAGTTATTATACGCCATGTCCATAAATGTTCTTTTAAGATAATCATTTAAGTCACTTGCGAATAAAGGAACAAAATATTAATCTTAAATAGACTAATGTTCCTAATCAGGCTGGGTTGAAACCTATAAAACAAACCAATTCAAAATGAGATAAAATAGGGCACAGGGAATATGTATGTAAATTTAAGATTCAATTTAACTTGAATTTTTCAAGAAGGAATTTCGATTAGAGGAGAATGTGGAATGAAAAAACAAAGACAACAACCAAAGCAAAAACCTAAAAAAGACGAGTCCGCAGTCACACTTGGCGATATGATTAACCAGGATTTATTTAAGCAATTAAAGGAAAAGCAACATGAGTTAAAAGCTGAGGAAAATCGAAAATCAGAAGAAGAGGAACAAAGGAAAAAAGAAGAAAGACGGTTAAAAGAAAAGAATAAATCGTTCGAGGACCTCCTGAAAGAAAGTTCGATGAACTGGAAGGAATTCAAATAAATTTCAACGCATGGTTTAAGCGGTATCCTACGGCCTGGATTGGAAAGGGATTTAATTAAAGGAAAAAGTGATATTAAAGGAACTTTTGACTTGGAAAATAGAACGTTACAAATTATTACTATTGATACATCACTAAGAACAGGTGGTGTATCTTTTTTGTATTCTCAATCGCTCCCACATATTCCTAAAATCATTATTATCCGTAATTTGAATAGAAAAAACGAGTTTAACGAATTATTAACACTTTATTTACAGGATATAAACATTTCGAGGGTATAAGGAGAATCAGGCAGCCAATTTCTAATGGGTGCTATTTACACAAGGAGGATTGGACAATGGGAATGGCTTCAAGACGTAAAAAGCTAATGCTTGGTGCTTCGATTGCAGTAATGCTTTTAGGTACAGGCACAGCATTCGCAACAGGCATGATCTCTCCAGGGCCTCAACCGGATGGAACAGGAATCACACCGCATGGTTGGACGTTGACTCCTGCAGGGAAGCAGGTGGCTTTGGGCAATTTTCCAATCAATAATGTGTTAAGCCCAGACGGCAAGTACCTGATAGTAACGAATGATGGACAGGCAGTCCAATCTCTGCAAGTAGTGGATGTTCAGACGCAGAAGGTGATCCAGACGATACCATATGCTCCTACGGAAGGGTTGTTTGTGGGACTTGCCTTCAGTCCGGACGGTTCTACCCTTTATGCTTCTGCAGGAGGCAACAATAAAATACGAGTCTACCAATTTCTTGCGGGAAATCTTATAGAAAAAACGCCACTACAAATGAAGGATACTCAAAATACAGATTTTACGCCAGCAGGAATTAGTGTTTCAAACGATGGTAACGATCTTTTTGTCGCAAACAACGCGAATAATTCCGTTTCAAAAATACGTGTAAGTGATGGACAAATCATTTCAACCGTTGCGACTGGGAAAGATCCATACACTGCTTTCTTAAATAGTAAAGGCGATTCATTATACGTTCCAAATTGGGGAGAAAGCAGTGTTACTGTATTAGATCCGCAAACGCTGACAGTCAAGACGAAAATTCCTGTTGGGTTACATCCAAATGCAATCACAGAAAATCCAATAACGGGTTTGATTTATGTTGCCAATTCGGATAATAACACAGTTTCTGTCATCGATCCGAATAAAGAAACAGTTACACATACAATCATTTTGATGCAGCCGAAAGACAATCAAGATGGCAGTACGCCAAATGCATTGGCAGTCAGTCCAGATGGAAAAACCTTGTATGTATCCAATGGAGGATCAAACGATATTTCAGTGGTTGATTTGTCCGAATCTGCACCAAGCACAAAAGGTCTCATTCCAACTGCCTGGTATCCGACAGCGTTAGCGATGACCAAGGATGGAAATCAACTGATGGTGTTGAATGCTAAGGGTCTTGGAACTGGTGCAAACGCCGCGCACCAATACATCGGCAGCATGGTAAATGGTACGTTGTCATTTATCCCTGTTCCTGATGTTACGCAGCTTAAGTCCTATACTCAGCAAGTAAGCGACAACAACACTGTGCCAAATAATTCTCAATTTCTATCATTTTTAAATTCAAGTGGTGATTCGAATTTTCCGATTCCCCGGAACTCCGGCGAAAAATCACCGATTAAGCATGTGATTTATGTTGTCAAAGAAAACAGAACGTATGACCAAGTTTTTGGTGACATCAGTAAAGGAAATGGAGATCCATTACTGACTGAATTTGGTCAAGCAAATACACCAAATCTTCATAAGTTAGCGAACCAGTTTGTATTGCTAGATAATTTCTATTGTGATGGCGAGGTAAGCGATCCGGGGCATCAATGGGCCGATTCAGGCATGTCAAACGACTATTCAGAAAAAACTTGGCCCTCCAATTATTCCAATCGGAAAAATTATGAAGTAGATATTCCTGCACTGAAGCCTTCAGGAGGCTACTTATGGGATTCAGCAATCAATGCTGGCCTCAGTTTCCGTGACTACGGTGAGTACATCAATTATTGGGAAAGCCCGACAGCTGGGAAATGGATGCCGGACGACCCCGCTTTAAATGGGCATTACGACCCGAACTATCCTGGGTGGAATCTTGATATTTCCGACATGACGCGTTATGAGGAATGGCAGAAAGAATTTGACCAATTTGAAAATAATAATAATCTCCCTCAATTCGAAATGGTGTATTTGCCGAACGATCATACGAAAGCGACAACTCCTGGTACACCAACTCCACAAGCCATGGTTGCTCAAAATGATTTGGCTGTCGGAAGTTTGGTTGATAAAGTAAGCCATTCGAAAGATTGGAATAATACGGCGATTTTCATTGTTGAGGATGATCCTCAAGCGGGTGCGGACCATGTGGATGCACACCGAACAGAGGCGTTGGTCATCAGTCCTTACACACAAACCGCCAAAGTTGACAGTACTTTTTATGATCAGGACTCGATGAATCGAACGATGGAAATGATTCTTGGCCTAAAGCCTTTGAATCAAAATGATGGATCGGCCATTCCGATGCTGAATACTTTTACATCCAGTCCCAACCTTGGAGAATACAATGTTGAACAGGAAAACGTTCCGGTTGACCAACTAAACACGACAAACTCTCCAGGAGCCACACAATCGTCAAAATTGATTTGGACGAGGCCGGACTTGAACTCTGAGGACGAGGTGAATAAAATCGTCTGGCAGGCAACAATGGGTGGCAAGCCATATCCTAGCACGTCAGTTCAGCCATGATTTCAGCCACGCAAGATAAAACGCGCAAGGAATGAATATTCGTAATGCACATAACTATGAGTAAATAAAAAAGGATAGCATAGTAGCAGAAGAAATCTGCGACCGCTATCCTTTTTTAATTTCAACGATGCTCCTCGTAACAACCCGCTTTTGATAATTCCTGTATAAATGTTATTTCTTTTTCAGTCAGCGGCTTGCTTTTCACTGCGCTGGCATTTGCTCTTACTTGTTCCGGGCTGCTTGCCCCGGCTACAACAGAGGAAACGACAGAATTTGCAAGATTATATTGAAGTGCGATATCTGTCATGGAGCGGTCTTTTGCTATCTTTTTCTTAAGACTTGGCAGTAGTTCGTTTAATTCTTCAAAGCTGTAATCGAGATACCCTTTTTGAGAAGCTTTGTCGAGCATTTTTTCGCTTAACAGCCCTTTTGCAACCGGTCCGCGCGCGACAACGCTAATGTTTTGGCTTTGCAATAAAGAGAAAATTTCCTCAGGACGGCGGTCCAATATGCTGTATTGCATCATGACAGAAACAATCTCCGCTTTGGAAGCATACTCACGGATAACATTTGGGCGGATGGACGAAATGCCATAAAAGCGGATATAACCTTCGGACTTCAATTCTTCAAATGCATCGATCGTTTCGTCGATCGGATCTCCAATTGTTCCACCATGAAGCTGGTATAAGTCGATATAGTCAGTGCCTAGTCGTTTTAAGCTTTGTTTGGCAGCTTCCTTGATATGTTTTTTCGAAGGATCCCATGACCAGCCATCCTTATTCTCATTCCAGCGATTTCCAGCCTTTGTGGCGATGATAACCTTGTCCCGCACATTCTTTAAAGCACGTCCAACAAATTTTTCATTTTCGCCGAAGTCATATAAGTCTGCCGTATCGAAATAGTTGATTTCTTCCTCCAAAGCCGCCTCAATAATCGCCGTCGCTTTTTTTTCATCCGTGCCGATCGACATACAGCCTAGACCGAGTTCGCTGACGAATAAATCGGATGTTCCAAGTCTTCTTTTTTTCATCATAAGCCCATCTCCCTTCATTTCCCCCTATTTTACGCAACGGAGTAGGGCTGGGCAAATATTATGGTTTTTTTACAGAAACTGCTTGAATCCAATCGTTCACGGAATGATAAAGCTGATTGTACTCCTTCAATTTTTGCACGACTTCCCATCCTTTTCCGGAAAGGGTAAAACCTTTCTCATGCACGTACACTTTCATGACAATCCCTCCAACTAAAGTATGGTAAAATGTATGAGCAAAACATATCGGATTAGAACAGGAGTGACGGAAATGAGCCGCCTTGAAGAAAAAACGATAAATAGTGAGGAAATTTTCTCAGGAAAAGTTATTAGCCTTCAGCTGCAGGACGTCGAACTGCCGAACGGAAAAATGTCTAAACGCGAGATTATTAAACATCCAGGAGCTGTCGCCATTCTGGCAATTACGGATGAAAATAAGATTGTCATGGTCGAGCAGTATCGCAAAGCACTCGAAAGAACTCTTGTGGAAATACCGGCAGGGAAGCTTGAAAAAGGGGAAGAGCCGTCCACTTGTGCCCGCCGTGAGCTTGAGGAAGAAACAGGATATGAATGTGAAAGCTTAGAGTGGTTGATTTCTTTTTACACATCGCCTGGTTTTGCAGACGAGCTTGTCCATTTGTATGTTGCCAAGGGGCTTGTGAAAAAAGAAAATGCGGCAAGCCTTGATGAAGATGAATTTGTGAACCTCGAGGAGTTAACGCTTGAGGAGGCGCAGAATTATATAAAGAATCAGCAAATTTATGATGCGAAAACGGTATATGCCATTCAATATTTGCAGCTGCAAGAGGCGCTATTGAAGAAATGAACGAGTTCTATGCCGATTTACACATTCACATCGGACGTACCCAATCGGGAAAACCGGTGAAAATTACCGGATCAAAAACGCTGACGTTCACGAATATCATTGAACATGCACGTCATGAAAAAGGGCTGCATATGATCGGAGTCATTGATAGCCATTCTCCAGAAGTCATACATGAAATGGAAGATCTTATTTCGGCCGGGACAATGATTGAGCATCTGAACGGAGGTTTGATGTTCGGTGATTTAACAGTTATTCTGGGTTCTGAGCTGGAAATTTACGATGAAAATTGCAATGGACCGATTCATGTTCTTTGCTATTTTCCGACTCTTTTGGCCATGAAGGCTTTTTCAGCCTGGCTTGCTGGATGCCTTAAGAATATTCATTTAAGCTCACAGCGAATCTATGCGACAGGCCTTGCACTGCAAAAGGTAGTAAAAGAACTGGGAGGCTTATTTATCCCTGCACATGTTTTTACTCCTTTTAAAAGCCTTTATGGAAAAGGGGTGCATCGGTCTTTGACGGAAGTATTTGATCCGGAGTTGATTGATGGAATCGAGCTAGGCTTAAGTTCGGATACATCAATGGCTGATGGGCTGGAAGAGCTTCACCGCTACGCTTTTTTAACAAACTCAGATGCACATTCTCTTGCAAAGATTGCTCGTGAGTATCAGGTCATTAGAATGGAGAAGCCGACTTTTTCCGATCTGCAAAAAGCGTTAAAACGAGAAGAAGGACGTGGCATTGTAGCCAATTATGGCTTGGATCCCTTGCTTGGAAAATATTATAAAACCGTTTGTGCGGAGTGTTTGAATGCTGTCAGTCCCGACTCAGGACAATGCCAAAAATGTGGTAAATCCAAAAGAGTGAAAGGAGTCGCGGAGAGGATCTGTGAATTAACGACGTGTGAGCAAGGTCCATCGTGGCGTCCGCCTTATATCCATCAAGTGCCTCTCGATTTCATCCCTGGCCTGGGACCGAAAATTCTCGATAAACTGCTTCAACATTTTGGAACGGAAATGGCCATTTTACATGAGGTTCCTTACGAAGCATTGAAAGAAGTCATTCCTGCAAAAATTGCTGACCTTATTATGAAGGCAAGAGAAGGTAAGCTGAAATTGACCGGTGGCGGAGGTGGGAAATACGGAAAAGTTGCCGATTGATGTATGAATATCATTATTAAAGATCCGGTTTCCCATCATTGGGAACCGGTTTTTTCTATTTTTCATATCATATAAAGCAGCTTTTTGTCATAGATAAAGGGGACAGGCATATGATGTAGTAATTGATTTCTAGGAGGATCCACAATGAAAAAACGTATCTACCAAAATGTCGCCGCAAGTTATTTTCAAGAGCAATCCTCAATTTTTCTCTTTGTGTTGATTTTGTTTTTAATGGGCGTTATCTTTGGTGCGGTTGTTGTAAATAGCATGAGCCTTGTACAAAAGGAAGATCTTTTTTCCTACCTATCACAGTTTTTCGGTCAAGTTACGAGTGGAAAAGTGGAGGGGGATCAGGATTTATTTATGCAAAGCTTTCTTCACAATAGCAAATACATCGGGCTTTTGTGGATTCTTGGGATTTCAATCATTGGCCTACCGATTATTCTCATTCTTCTTTTTATTAAAGGCATGGTTGTAGGATTTACAGTCGGATTTTTAGTGAATCAAATGGGCTGGAATGGATTTGTTCTCGCCTTCGTTTCCGTATTGCCGCAAAATTTAATCATTATTCCTGTTTTTATTGTGATGACAACGCTATCAGTCGCTTTTTCATTAAAAATGATAAGCAGACAGTTTATGAAGAAGTTGGGACAACCATTGATGCCATTTTTCAAAAAATATGTCGCTGCTTTGGTAATTTCCCTACTCTTTATTTCTGTTGCCTCCAGCATTGAGGCTTATCTTTCACCACAACTAATGAAAGCAGTCGTACAAATAAAGAAATAATAATTATCATTTGATAATAAATATAGAAACTTCTTTATAATTATTTTAGTTTGAATCTATGTGCCCTTCTGATATAATGAGAATTAGCAGTAGCGAGGGAGGGACTATGGGATGGAAACTAGAATTGAAAGAATTAAAAAACTGTTGCATTCCTCGAGCTATAAGCTGACACCCCAACGTGAAGCTACCGTTCGAGTACTATTGGAAAATGAAGAGGATCATTTGAGTGCAGAAGATGTTTACCTCCTCGTAAAAGAAAAATCGCCGGAAATCGGTCTGGCTACCGTTTATCGCACACTTGAATTGCTTACTGAATTGAAAATCGTTGATAAAATAAACTTTGGAGACGGTGTTTCCCGCTATGACCTTCGCCAGGAAGGCGCAGCACATTTCCATCATCATCTCGTCTGCATTGAATGTGGAGCAGTAGATGAAATCCAAGATGACTTGCTTGAAGATGTGGAAGCGATTGTCGAACGGGATTGGAAATTTAAAATCAAAGACCACCGCCTTACTTTCCATGGCATTTGTTATCGCTGCCAGGATAAAGTTGAAACAGTAGAGCCTCCATCTGAATAAACACTCAAAGGCCTTTTCGGATATGAAAAGGTTTTTTATTTTGGCGCGGAATGTCCAATTCCGCTGATAGAACTTCCTATATCGTAAGAATTTATTGATGATTAACAGTGCAAATTCTGTTTTCGCAAAAAAATAAGGCGATTTAATGTGTTTCTCCATTTAATCGGGTATAAATCTTGTCCGATTTGTCATACCCTCTATTAGTAACTGTGTTTGGGAGGGAAAGGCATGTTTTCTTTTTTAAAAATTGCTTTTCAAACGATAAAAGTGTTTATTTTATTTACGGGATGCACGATCCTTTTTTATTATGGTATTATGTGGATGAATGAAGAATATCAGAACTATCATCGCTACGATAAACCGGAAGGGGCCGCTGTCAAAGTCTCAAATGCGGTGAAAAAGGAAGGCTCTTCCGCGATAGACAGGCTATTATTGTTTTATTTAAACGGGGAGTAATGAATAAATGGAAGATCAATTGAAGGATTTTATGCATTTTTTGATCGTTGAGAAAGGGCTCGCAAAGAATACGATTGTTTCTTATGAACGAGACTTGAAAAGCTATTTGCATTATTTGAAGAATGTTGAATCCGTCACAGCCATCAATGAGGCACAGCGCATCCATATCGTTCATTTTCTCGGGCATTTGAAAGAGCAAGGAAAGTCATCCAAAACGTTGGCGCGGCATATCGCTTCTGTACGTGCATTTCATCAGTTTTTGTTAAGGGACAAGGCTTCTGACCATGACCCGTCTGTGCATATCGAATCGCCAAAAATGGAAAGAACCTTGCCTAAAGTGCTTAGTCTTGAAGAAGTGGAAACGCTACTGACGGCCCCAAAATTTACAGACCATTATGGCATACGAGATAAAGCGATGCTCGAACTCCTATATGCGACAGGCATACGCGTCAGCGAACTGATTGGATTGAATATCGGCGATATCCATTTAACAATGGGCTTCGTCCGATGCATCGGAAAAGGCAATAAGGAACGGATTATTCCATTAGGCAAAACAGCAACTGATGCTATACAGGAATATTTGAATAGAGGCAGGGCTCAATTTATTTCAAAAAAGAATAAAGATGACGCTTTTTTTCTGAATGTTCGTGGGAAACGTTTAACACGGCAAGGATTTTGGAAAATTTTAAAAAAATTAGCAAAAGAGGCGGGGATTCAAAAAGAATTGACCCCTCATACCCTCAGGCACTCGTTTGCGACCCATCTGCTCGAAAATGGTGCTGATTTAAGAGCTGTTCAGGAAATGCTTGGCCATGTTGACATTTCTACCACCCAGATTTATACCCATATTACAAAAACAAGATTAAAGGATGTTTATCATCAATTTCATCCACGAGCTTAATAGTTTGCTAGATTTGTCGAAAAGCTGCCATATATTTTTGGTGGCTCTTTCTTGTATTTTTATGAAAACGGAGTAAAATGGAGATGTCAGACTTCTGACGTATAATATTGCTAATCAAATAAAATGAGGGAAACATACAATAAAAAAAATTTCAGTTGAGCAAAGGATTTTCATTGAAATGTTTACAATACTTTAGGTAAAGAATTAATTTATACACATTTCCCTTGTCCAACAAAGTATATCAAAATCGTACGAATTCAATTAAGGAGGAGATTGCATGAATACTGCTACATACAAACGAATTTTTTTAATTGTAATGGATTCTGTTGGCATTGGTGAAGCACCCGATGCGGAAAAATTCGGTGATTCAGGGTCGCATACGCTTGGCCATATCGCTAAAGAAATGAAAGGGCTTAAAATGCCGAATATGGGCAAGTTGGGGTTAAGCAATATTGAAGAAATCGGTGGTATCCAAAAAGCTGATAAACCGCTTGCCTTTTTCACGAAAATGCAGGAAGCTTCCAATGGCAAAGATACAATGACTGGACATTGGGAAATCATGGGGCTTAATATTGCTACACCTTTTCAATCATTTCCTGAAGGGTTTCCGGATGAATTGGTCGCAGAATTAGAAAAGCGTTCTGGCAGAAAGATCATCGGCAACAAGCCAGCGAGCGGTACAGAAATTCTTGAAGAACTTGGTGAGGAACATATGAAGACGGGCGCATTGATTGTCTATACATCCGCTGATTCCGTTCTTCAGATTGCCGCTCACGAAGAAATTGTTCCGATTGAAGAGCAATACAGAATCTGCAAAATCGCCAGAGAGTTGACCCTTGATGAAAAATACATGGTCGGACGCGTCATCGCAAGACCATTCCTTGGTGAACCAGGTAACTTTAAGCGTACCGCCAACCGCCATGATTATGCATTAAAACCATTCGGCCGCACCGTTATGAATGAAATGAAAGATTCAGGTCTCGATGTCATTGCAATTGGTAAAATTGCTGACATTTATGATGGCGAAGGAGTAACACAATCGCTGCGGACTGTTTCTAATATGGATGGTATGGATAAGCTTCTACAAACGCTGGATATGGACTTTACTGGATTGAGCTTCCTGAATCTTGTCGATTTTGATGCTCTGTTTGGCCACAGGCGCGATCCGATTGGATACGGAAAAGCGCTTGAAGAATATGATGCTCGCTTGCCTGAAGTATTTTCAAAGCTTCGTGATGACGATCTAGTGATCATTACTGCTGACCACGGAAATGATCCGGTTCATGCAGGGACCGATCATACGCGTGAATTCGTTCCATTGATTGTTTATTCCAAATCAATGAAAGAAGGAAAAAAGCTTCCGGTTCGCGAAACATTTGCCGACATCGGGGCGACGGTTGCAGAGAATTTTAATGTAAAAATGCCTGAATTCGGAAAAAGTTTCTTAAATGAATTGAAGTAAAAGAGGGATAATGATGAATTTCGATAAAGTTCAAGAGGCGGCAGCCTTTTTAAAAGGTAAATATCAAAATACACCGCAACTCGGGCTCATTTTGGGATCTGGGCTTGGCGTTTTAGCTGACGAAATTGAAAATCCAGTAAAGATACCGTATAACGAAATACCGGGTTTTCCTATTTCGACCGTAGAAGGACATGCCGGACAACTTGTGTTCGGATTGCTGAATGGTGTTGAAGTCGTGGCGATGCAAGGAAGGTTTCATTACTATGAAGGTTATACTTTTGAAAAAGTAACCTTCCCGGTTCGCGTCATGAAGGAAATTGGTGTGGAAACATTGATCGTTACAAATGCAGCTGGAGGCGTGAATGAAAGTTTTGAAGCTGGGGATTTAATGATTATTTCCGACCATATTAATAACATGGGTTCAAACCCGTTAATCGGGCCGAATGATTCGCGTTTTGGCGTGCGCTTTCCCGATATGTCTGAAGCTTATTCAAAAGAACTTCGCAGCATGGCAAAAGAAATTGCTGGCCGTTTAAACATCAATGTTAAAGAAGGCGTTTATGTAGGCAATACCGGTCCAGTTTACGAAACTCCTGCTGAAGTGCGGATGGCGCGCATTATGGGCGGTGACGCAGTCGGTATGTCTACCGTTCCGGAAGTAATTGTCGCAAGGCATGCTGGCATGAAGGTACTGGGCATATCGTGTATTTCAAATATGGCTTCAGGGATTCTTGACCAGCCTTTAACACACAATGAAGTAATCGAAACGACGGAAAGAGTGAAATCCGATTTCCTTTTGTATGTAAAGGAATTAACAGCTGGTTTGGCAAAGTAATTTTTTAATCTAAATGCTATGTTAAATCACATTTTTGAATTTGCTCACTATGTTAATTGGAGCGGAAATCAACAGGCAAATTTAACATAGCCAATCTATAAGAAGTGGTGATAGCGATGAGAATGGTCGATTTAATTGAAAAGAAGAGAGACGGACTAGAACTTACAACTGAAGAAATAAATCATATTATTAATGGATACACGGAAGGCTCAATTCCTGACTATCAAATCAGCGCGCTGACAATGGCAATCTTTTTCAAGGGGATGACGGAAAAAGAACGTGCAGATTTAACAATGGCAATGGTTCAATCAGGTGATCAGATTGATCTTTCAGGGATCGAAGGCGTTAAAGTCGATAAGCATTCAACAGGTGGAGTTGGCGATACGACGACGCTCGTTCTTGGCCCACTAGTAGCTGCGCTTGGAGTACCAGTAGCGAAAATGTCAGGTAGAGGACTTGGCCATACAGGCGGTACAATTGATAAGCTTGAAGCAGTCAAGGGCTTTCATGTTGAGATTGAAAATGAAGAATTCATCGATTTAGTCAATAAAAATAAAATTGCGGTAATCGGACAAAGTGGAAACTTAACACCTGCCGATAAAAAGCTTTATGCATTAAGAGATGTTACGGCGACGGTCGACAGCATTCCTTTGATTGCGAGTTCGATAATGAGTAAAAAAATCGCTGCAGGCGCAGATGCAATCGTCCTTGATGTGAAAACGGGTGCTGGAGCTTTCATGAAAACGCTTGATGATTCACGGGAACTTGCAAAAGCCATGGTACGCATCGGCAATAATGTTGGCAGACGGACAATGGCCGTCATTTCTGACATGAGCCAGCCTCTCGGATACGCAATCGGTAATGCGTTGGAAGTTAA
>JAUZPT010000410.1 GCA_030705745.1 Bacillota bacterium
AGAAGTGTGCAAATGAAATCGACGAGCGCGCACGGTTCACGGACCGGGAAGGACAGCCTCGCTTAATTAAATACGATGCGTACGGAGAGGATGTTTCAACTGTATGGGTGAATGACGGGTACCGGAGAACCGTTGAGGAAACGTATAACACTGGCATTGTCGGCTATATACATAAAGAAATTCCTGAGTTGGGCAAGAAAGGCGGTTATATATACTCGTATGCTCAGGGATATTTGCTGTCACAAACGGAGCCTGGCTTTTATTGTCCGGTTACACTCACGATGGCAACGGCTTATTTGCTTGACCAGTATGCATCCGCACAATTGAAGGATCGTTTTTTGCACCACGTGCTTTCAACCGGTGAAACACCACTTTATGAAGGAGCGACTTTTTTGACCGAACGCCAGGGTGGATCGGATGTGGGAGCCAATGAGGTAAAAGCGGTGGCTGTGGATGAGCATTATAAGCTTTACGGAGAAAAATATTTTGCCTCCAATGCCGGGATGTGCGGAGTTGCCATGGTGTTGGCGCGAAGAGAAGGCGCTCCTTCTGGAACAAAGGGCTTGACGCTGTTTGCTGTGCCATGGAGAGGTGGTGACGGCAAACTGAATGGTATCCGCATCCGCCGTTTAAAGGACAAATTGGGAGTGAAAGCTGTGCCGTCCGCCGAAGTTGAGTTTGAAGGATCGGATGCTTATGTGATTGGAGATTCCGACAAAGGATTTTATTATATGATGGAAGCTCTTAATCTATCAAGGGTATGCAATGCGATTGCGTCGCTCGGCATCATGAGGCGCGCTTATCGGGAAGCGATGGGATACGCTCTAAAGAGGGAAGCTTTTGGCCATAAGCTCGCCCATTATCCGATGGTGAAGGATTCGCTGTCGAAATTGGCGGTAAAGCTCGAAATAGAGACGAGAACCGTTTTTGCATTTCTCCCTTTATTTGAGAAAGTGATGGGGAAGCATTCCAACGTAGAGGAAAACGATGTTGTCCTAAATCGCCTCTATATTGCCCTTTTGAAAAAAGAAACGGCCGAACAGGCCATCCATTTCTCGCATGAAGCAATTGAAATGCATGGCGGAAATGGCTTTATTGAGGATTTTGTCACACCGCGTTTGTTGCGCGATGCACAGGTGCTTACGGTTTGGGAGGGTACCGCGAACATTCTGGGCCTCGAAGTGCTGAGACTGCTTGAAAAATTCAATGCGGGCCACATGTTTTTGGAAGAAATGACTCGACGTTTACAGGGGGTTAAACGGATATCGGACGAATGGGTGAAGCCTGTCGAAAATGGACTTAAGCAATTGGAAGCATTATTGCTTTCATTGGAGGGTGCCAGTGCTGACCATAAAACCTTCCATTCGAAAAAAGTGACCAATTTTATGACTCGCCTCCTGGAAAGTATTGTTTCGTTGGAATATGCCAATGGTGGAAATACGCGAGCACATAAAGTGATGGAACTGTATATTGAAGAAACATGGGGAAAACCTGAAGATTTCCATGAAAAAATGAGAAGTGTTGATTATTTCTCGGAAGTGGTGCTGAATGCAGAGGCGGAAGCATCCGTCACAAGCAGCTAAACGTTTAAATGGTAAAAGTGAATATTTGAAAAACGGGCCTGCTCCTATTCCATTAGGAGCAGGTTTTAAATTTTTTTTAAGAACATATATTGAGGAGGTTAAAAATGGGTAAATAAGAATGGAAGTCATCGATGTATATGAGAAGGGATTCATTCGTCTAACTAATTATTTTTCGCAATTCTTTTATTTGGGACGTAAAAACTAAACACAATGCGTATTATATAAAGTTCTTAAGCCTTTTTTTATAAACCCAGAAAGCGATGATACATACTCGTTAATTGGCTATCAGGCTTTGAGAAATTCATTAATATGTAAATAAGGAAATTCACATATAAGTTGTATTGAAATCGTTCAGTTATAGAAAGGGAAGTGAGAACAATGGAAAAGCAATTAATTCAAAAAGCTTATTATGAAACGTTGATGAGTGACGAGAGTTCCGAGCATCCGATTCGGGTTCTTGCTGAGGCCTATTTGGTGGAGCAAATGAAGGATATGCCCGATTTGGCAGCGATTCGCTTTGCGCAGGGTGAGGTTTATTTTCATCATAAAGACTTTGAAAGTGCCATTTTTAAATGGTCTAATTTGGAGAATGAATTTGAACCATGGGCAAAGAAAAATACGGCTGATGCCTATTACGAATTAGGAATGCTTGCGAATGCGGAAGATTACTATAAATCGGTTACAACGGACAGCACGATTCTTAATACGGAGGTCTCGCTGCAATTATTTTCGCTTTATATTGAAAAAGGGGACCTGGAACAGGCCGTTCGTACGATCAAGCATACGATTAACCGTAATCCGGATTATCCGAATGTGACAGAGCTAGGCCGTGCTTTTTTTGAAGGCGAAAAGGATTGGAACAATGCAATTGAACTTGCGACAAATGAAGCTATAAGGACAAAATCCATTTTTTGGTTCGATGTATTGCAGAGCTATGGCGATAAAGGTTTGACACGTTCTTTTGCACCGGAATATTTTTCAGAGGCGTTGCGCATGCTGCATTATCTGGATCGAAATCGCTTCGAAAAATTGGCATCTGCACTATGGGATACGTATAAAAATGAGGACACGTATTTTTCCTGGATCAATATGCTCAATCATATTCTTTCTGAAACAGAGGTTGACCGTGCTTATTCATGGTCATCTTTGTCCGTTCGTTATCATGAAACTTTTTTGGAATTAACAAACGGCAATTATTTAATCGAAGAGCTGAAAAATACGATTCCGCTGCTGCTTGAAAACTGGTTTATAATAACGGATTCTGCTCAAGCTGCCGCCGCGGCTTCTGCCCTTTTGGCTTGGGGGGAAATTTTCCCGGGCAGCATCAGGGGTGGATTCATGGGAGAAGCGGAAAATCTGGTCAGCTC
>JAUZPT010000411.1 GCA_030705745.1 Bacillota bacterium
GATGCAACAAAAGAAGTATCTACTGCTATTACAGCTTCAACCCTGACAACCGTTGCAGTATTTCTTCCGATTGGACTTGTAAGCGGCGGATTACAGGATTTTTTATTACCATTTGCTTTAACCATTACGTATTCATTGCTGGCATCTTTGCTTGTTGCGCTGACCGTAGTTCCTTTAATGAGTTCTGTTTTGCTGAAAAATGCAAAGCTGCATGAGCATAAGCCTTCTATTAAATTTCAAAATTTTGTCACCTGGTCTTTAAACCACAAGTGGGTCATCCTCGTGCTCTCATTTTTGTTATTTATAGGATCAATCGGCATTTATTTTTCCATGCCGAAAGGGGCAGTGGATAATTCATCCGCCGACTTTGTGGAAACGACACTCAATTATCCAAATGATACTCCGATTGAAACAGTAAAAAAGGGAACATTGGAGCTTGAAAAATTTATCTCTTCCCAAAAAGAGGTCAAAACCGATTTCACAATGTTAGGAAACAGTGCGGATGCTGCCAAGTTTGGTCAAGTTGGCTCACCGACGACAGCAACTTTCAATATCATTCTTAAGAAAAAAGAAGATACAGATCAGTTCATCAAAAAAATAAGTGCACAAAAAGAACAATATTCGGGTGCTACGCTTACCGCTTCTGCGGCTTCCATGATGGGTGCGGGCTTGCCGCAAATCACCATTGATGTAGTCGGTGAAAATTTGAGCGACTTAGAAAGTACAGCTTCTAACGTAAAAGAAAAAATTAAAGATATTAATGGAATCGAAAAAATTTCTACAAATGAAGAAATAAAAAAGACGGTATATACGCTTGATATGGATTTAGCAAAAGGAAATACTCAACAAGTTGCCCAGCAGCTTGAAGTCATGTTAAATAAAACTCCACTTGGAACCGTTGATTTGAATGGACAACAGACGATGGTATTCCTTGATCCTGTTCTTGACCCAAAATCTCCTGATGACATAAAAGCGATTCCAATTATGACACCTGGAGGTATGGTACCTGTTTCAGCGATAGCTGAATTAAAGCAGGAGGAAAAGCCAACTAGCGAATTTCACAAGGATGGAAATCCCTATATTCAAATTGAAGCAACGGTTGATCCGAAAAAGCTTTCAAATATTTCGACTGAAATGAATAAACGCATATTTGGCGATAAAAAGAATCTTAAAGGAATGAAACTGCCAAGCGGTGTTGACGTATTTGTTGGTGGAGCAAGCACACAACAGGCGGATGACTTTACCGATTTGTTCGTAACGATGAGTGTATCCATCGGGATCGTATTTTTGATCATGGTCATTACGTTTAAAACATTCCGTGCTCCAATTGCCATTTTGTGCTCATTGCCGTTGGCGGCAATCGGGGCGATTGTTGCCCTTCTCATCAGCCGTATTTCGGTTGATATTACCGGATTGCTCGGCGCCTTAATGTTGATTGGAATTGTTGTTACGAATGCGATTGTTTTGTTGGACCGCATAAGACAAAATGAACAAAAAATGATTCTGCGAGATGCGATTGTCGAAGCGGCTTCCATCAGGATGAGACCGATCCTAATGACCGCAATTGCAACAATTTCTGCCATGCTTCCATTGCTCTTTAAAAAAGCAGAAAGCGGGAATTTAGTTTCTCAGAGCCTGGCCATCGTCGTGATTGGTGGACTAAGCATCGCAACCCTTTTGACACTCGTTGTTATACCGGTTGTGTATGAGTTATTCCATTTCAGAAAATCAAAGAAACAACGATTACAAAAGGCTTCTTCGAATAATTTGTCAATGTAAAACTAAAACACGCCGGCTTAGGTTAAGCGGCGTGTTTTTTATGATTCTTTTTTATGGTACATCGTGCCCGGTCGTGGCGATCCATATTTTAAACCATTGTTCACGGTTTAATTTTATGCTCAAAGCTTCTACCGCACTTGTGATGCGCTCCAATTTTCCCGATCCGACAACAGGAATGATTTTTGCCGGATGATTTAAAAGCCAGGCGTACATCAGCTGATCAACGGAATCCACCCCAACCTCTGCCCCAACTACTGTTAAAACTTTGCGGAGCTCCACCGCTCTTTGAATGTCTGCTGAAAAGATCCTTCCGCCAGCGAGTGGTGACCAAGCCATCGGAGCTATCCTTTTTTCCAAACAATGTTCAATCGTGCCATCTTTAAACGTTTCAATATGCATTGGGGAAATTTCAACCTGATTTGTTACAAGTGGAAAATCCAAATAGCTGCTAAGCATATTAAATTGGGAAGGTGTAAAATTTGATACTCCAAAGTGACGCACCTTGCCTTGAGACTTTAAGCTAGAAAAAGATTTCGCCACCTGTTGTGGATCCATGAAAGGATCTGGTCTATGAATTAAAAGGACATCTATGTAATCCGTTTGTAGATTCAATAGCGATTGATCGACTGAATTGAGGATGTATTCTTCACTTGTGTCATAATGTTTGATTGCCCGTTCGGGAAACTTAGATGACAATAATTTGATTCCGCATTTTGTTACAATTTGCATATGATCCCTTAATGACGGCTTTTCTTTTAGTGCTTTTCCGAACAATCCTTCACACGAATAGTCTCCATAAATATCGGCATGGTCGAAGGTCGTGATTCCCATTTCCAAGCATTTTTCTACTAAATTAACAACTTCTTTCGACGACATATCCCATTCCGCCAGCCTCCAAAGGCCATGAACTATTCGGGAAAAAGATAAATCCCCTGCCATTTGAATTCTTTCCAATTTCTTCACCCTTCCATCCGTTCTCACTTCTGCACTTTATCGAATTAAAAATAGAAATGCAACTATAACGAATAATTTTAATTCGGAATAGAAAAGCCATCGGAAATTTTTTCTAAAGGATTTATTTTTGAGGTGCAAAACATCAACATACAAGTAAAGTCACTCAATGGTAAACTCGATAGTTTTCATCACTCATTTCACACGGAGACAATTAA
>JAUZPT010000412.1 GCA_030705745.1 Bacillota bacterium
AAACGTGGGTAAATGGAGCCGAAAAGTGGGTAAATGAATCTGAAACGTGGGTAAACCCCAGAAATTCGTGGGTAGATCAAAAATAGCCCATCCCTAGCACCTAATTTAAGATGTTAAAGAGATTTTTATAAAAATTTATCTGTCGAAAAATGGATAGTTGGCTAAAATATATGTGAAAATGCCCGAAAAAGAGTTGATTACTTTGTTTGCATAATTCATTAATGGGCACCTAAACATGAAAACAGACAGGAATTCATGATCCTATCTGTTTTCGCACCACTCCGGAGAATTAAAATACATCATGGAGTTCCACGTCGGTATGAACAGCGATTAGGACGATTGCGGGTATGTCTCCTATGTTTTTTACAAAGTGGGGGACACTTGCGTTCCAGCTGAAGGTGTCGCCTTCCTCGATGATGAAAGAATCCTCACCTTGCTCCGCGAGGATTTTCCCTTGTAGAACCAGGTGGCATTCATCGCCTTCGTGTGCAATCTTTTCACCGGTCGACGCTCCAGGCGGTACCGTTACCTGCATCATTCGCAGCCCAGCCTTTGAAGCAAGGTGTTCGATTATCAAGCTTCCTTCATTGGTCGTCGTGTACTTCCGTTCTCTTTTTCGATTTACCTTCATATGTTGCTCATTTTCGAGTAATAGATATGGCAATGGCACCTTCAAAAAACTCGCGATCGCCTGCAAAGTAGAGATGGAAGGGGAGGTATTGTTATTTTCGACATTACTGATGAACCCCTTAGAGAGGCCAGTTTCTTCGCACATTTGTGCGATCGTGATTTTTTTTCGGTTGCGGATGGCACGAATTTTTGAACCTATATTCAACTTAAGCACCTCTGATGTTTTGTAATAGAAAACTTAGTTACATAATAACAAATAAATGATTGACAATCCATCGTGAAATTTGTTATCTTTTAGAAAACAAAGGTTCATAAAAGAAAACAAATAACGTTTGAAAGTGAGTTTCCTAATATGAAACTTTCTATTTTATAATTTACCGCATTACCTCTTTTTAAAAGAAAGGTTGATTATTAATGGAAACACCAATGATGTATGAATTACGCCGTCCAAAAAACGTTGAGCCTGAGAAGAGCTATCCAGCACTTTTCGTTCTGCATGGTATAGGCAGCAATGAGCAAAACATGCTGTCGCTTGTGGAGGGCCTGGAAGAAACGTTCTTTATTTTTAGTATCAGGGGCCATTTACCCCAACCGCCAGGCTTTGCTTATTTTACGATTCAGGGCTATGGCAAACCACACCGCGAGGTTTTTGATGAAGGAGTAAATCGTCTTTCAAATTTTATCGATTATGCAAGCGAGCAATACCCGGTAGACCCAAGCCGTTTTTATCTTCTTGGCTTTAGCCAGGGCGCAATTCTTTCGATGACATTGGGGCTGACTCTTGAAAATAAAATAAAGGGAATTGTCGCTCTCAGTGGCTATATTCCTCAGTTTGTAAAAGAAGAATACACCATTCAGCCAGATGGACATTTATCGGTGTTTGTTTCACATGGTGAATTCGATCAAGTGCTGCCGTTTGATTGGGGAATAGCAAATGCCGAGTATTTCAAGTCATTAGGCGTTCCGAATACTTTCAAGACTTATCCGGAAGGGCATACTGTTTCGCCTGAAAATCTTCGAGACTTTCAGCAATGGCTTATGAAAGATGTACAAAAATAAAACAATTTAGGGGGAAAAGACATGTTACCATCTTTCTTTATTGCTCACGGAGCACCACTACTTGCGATTGAAAGCAATGAATATACAAATTTTTTAAATCAATTGGGACGTGAATTGCCTCGTCCAAAAGCTATTGTGCTATTCTCGGCTCATTGGGAATCACATTCACAAATGGTCAGCGAAGTCGATACGTATAATACGATCTATGATTTCGGTGGATTCCCGGAAGAGCTTTATAAAATTAAATATCCTGCAAAGGGAAATTCGCAGGTCTCTGAAGAAATTAAAAATTTGTTTGCGCATAACGGCATACCGTTTGAGGTCGAAACAAAGCGTGGTCTGGACCATGGCGCGTGGGTAGTGCTTCGAATGTTGTATCCGAATGCTGATATCCCGGTTATTTCGATGTCTGTAAGTCCAAATCTCTCACCTGAGGAACAGTATAAAATCGGCAAATCTTTAACCGCTCTGCGCGCGAATGATATTTTAATCATTGCAAGTGGCGGTACCGTTCACAATCTCCGCGCTATTAAAATGATGGCAGGTACGGGTCAAGTGGACCAATGGGCGCTTGACTTTGATGACTGGCTCGCACTCCACTTGAAAAATTGGGATGTTGAAGCTCTTTTTAACTATCAGAACTTGGCTCCAGCTGCCGAGTATGCTGTTCCTCCTTATGGAAATGAACACTTTATTCCATTATTTTATGCAATGGGAGCTGCAGATGATCAGAAAAAAGCAACCCTGCTTCATCGCAGTTTCCGCTACGGCAACCTCAGCCACAGCGTATGGCAGTTTGGTGAGTAAATAAAACATTCGATATGTAAAAAGAGGGTAAAATTGGAGGGAACGCAGTGCCAATTATTCAAGTACAAATGCTAGAGGGTAGATCATCTGACGTGAAACGCCAACTCATTTCAGAGGTGACCGAAGCCGTTAGTCGAACATTGGGCAATGCCCCAGAAACAATTCGAGTCATTTTGCAGGAAATCCCTGAAGAAAATTGGGGAATCGCTGGAGTGCCGATTGTGGACCGGAAGAAAAGCTGAGTGGGACTTTTCTATCTTTTAGGCTCTGTTATTATTCATTCTTGATTTTCGTGTAGTTATGAGAATTCATAGGCGGAGAATTTCCGGCTAATGTATATCGAGGAAGCTTAAGAAGCAGATATAAGCAGAGATATTCCGATTAACGGCTCTAAATAAGACAAAATCCAAAGATTTGGATAATATAAACGGAAAAACTTCC
>JAUZPT010000413.1 GCA_030705745.1 Bacillota bacterium
AAGAGCAGGATTTCCATATGCCGACGCATTGCCCGGAATGTGAAAGCGAGCTCGTTCGCCTTGAAGGGGAAGTTGCGCTTCGTTGCATCAACCCGAAATGCCCGGCGCAAATTCGGGAAGGTTTGATTCACTTTGTTTCCCGGACTGCGATGAATATCGATGGACTTGGAGAAAAGGTAATTAGCCAGCTGTTTTCCAAGAAATTGATTAAGGACGTCGCAGATCTATATAAACTGACCGAAGAGCAGCTTTTGGGCCTCGAACGAATGGGCGAGAAGTCTGTGACGAATTTGCTTCTGGCGATTGAAGCGTCAAAAGCGAATTCGCTCGAAAAACTTCTGTTCGGACTCGGCATTCGCCATGTGGGTGCTAAGGCAGCAAAGACACTTGCGCAGCAATTCGAATGCATGGAACGCCTGGCATTGGCATCAACGGACGAGCTGCTCGCCATCAATGAAATCGGTGAGAAAATGGCTGAATCAATCGTTGCTTATTTTGAAAAAGAGGAAGCACAACAATTGGTTGCTGAGCTTAGTGGTGCCGGTGTCAATATGGATTACAAAGGGGCAAAACGGGTTTCGGCAGAGGAATCCGACTCGTTTTTCGCAGGAAAAACGGTAGTGTTAACAGGGAAGCTTGAAGTTCTTTCCCGAAATGATGCCAAGGAGAAGATTGAAGTGCTCGGTGGTAATGTTGCGGGAAGTGTGAGCAAGAAGACGGACCTTGTTATTGCTGGCTCAGATGCCGGTTCGAAGCTTGCAAAGGCGCAAGAGCTTGGTATCGAGATTTGGAACGAGGAACGGCTCATCGAAGAATTAAATAAGTAAGAGGTGGAGTACCACATGAGAAAGTTCTCATTACTCGCTCTTTCCGTTGTTTTTTTGTTAAGTGGTTGCGCACCTGCTTTTCAAAAGCAGGACGATGTTGTCCAAACGAAAGAAAAAGCAAAAGAAAAAGCGATAATACCAAAATATACTATATCAGATAAATATTACCGAACGATGCTTCCTTTTGAACCAGGGGGAGCTCGCGGTCTGATCGTGAACAATTTGAATACAAGATACGATATAAATGAGTTTGAACTCGGATTAATGAGAATTGCCCAGAACACATTTGACCCTAATAAATATTTCTTCAGGGAAGGAAAAGAATTAGACAGAAAC
This sequence comes from Bacillota bacterium, assembly GCA_030705745.1. Lineage (GTDB taxonomy): Bacteria > Bacillota > Bacilli > Bacillales > Cytobacillaceae > Neobacillus_A. Next base: position 1,164 of record JAUZPT010000413.1, read on the forward strand.
ACCGTCATGCTTTGGCTGAACCGTAAATTTACTAGTGAACAGCTAGCGACACAAGGGTTGAACGAATCCGAGAACATCTGCTTAAATCCGCTTAATGACGGGAAAGGTGATCCAAAGGCTGCCAATTCTAAAAACCCTATTTATTTGGCACATATCCTTGAACATGATTATATGATCAAAGATGATAGTGGATCGGTAAAATTAGGCGGAGTTGTCATCGGCCTTGCCATGAATACCATCCATTATTATCAAATCCAGCAGTTTGGCGATACATTTGAGACCAAAATTCCTCATGCTGATGTAGAGAGGGAAGGAAAGAAAATTGCCCAAGAAGTGTTAAATCGCCTTCGCAGGATGAGCGACCTGAAGAATGTGCCGATTACAATCGGTCTTTTTGAACAACAAAGCAGAACCTCTGTTATTCCCGGGAACTTTTTTGCCTACACTGCAGTCGATAGCGGAAGCTCAAGCATTGACAGCTGGAATAAGGTGAATGAGAAGTACTTTCTATTCCCTTCAACCGAGGCAATGGATGCACACCGCGATGATGCAACGGCTTTCCTGAATTTCGAACAGGATGTGGAAACATATTTCCCGAATTTTAATGGTGTAATCGGGAAAGCTTTTTATGCCGATGATCAGTTAAAGGACTTGAATATTAGCATTCCTATACAGTTTTACGGAAAGTCGGAAGCAATCGGCTTCACCCAGTATGTGACGGGATTAGTGATGGAGCATTTTCCTAAGTATATCTCGGTCGAGGTCAATGTTACCTCTGTCAACGGCCCAGAAGCCTTGATCGTAAAAACACCTGACATGAGTGAACCGTTCGTGCATATTTATTAATAAAAAAAAATCCAGCAAAGATGCTGGATTTTTTGTTTTAATTCTTGGAAGAATAAATCTATGAGATTCCAGAAGGGAGACCTGAAATTTGATCGAAAAAAAAGATGCTCATCAATTCGTTAATGATTTAACGCGCTTTATTAAACCAAAATGGTCAAACCCCATTGTGACCACGATTATTTGCTCGGGTCCACCATTAAATTTGCTTTTTGATATTTTTGCTTTAAAGAAAAATGAACATTCGAAAGCAACAATTGTATTGACCATTATTGCGATTATTTTTATCCTTTACGTCTGGTTCAGTTTTATCAAGGCAAAAAAAAGATATAAAAAGCAAGCAATAGCGCTAATAGACATCCATCGCATGATTGATGAAGATGAATATTCAAGCAAAGAAGAGCTTGATAAGAAAATCAATACCGCTTTGGAAGAAATATTGTAGAAACATTTTTTCTGTCTCAACAGTTTTATATTAAAAATATTAAAAATTAGAAGTGGTTAAGGTAAATAGTTTCTTTCAGAAAATTGTAACTTCTCCCTGTTTCTTCAAATAAAGGATTCCCAATGACAATCGTTGATAGAATCAAAGAAATCATGGTAGAATGAGAGATGTGTGACAACGCTTTATTACATAGGAGGGGTTAAGAATGGTTCAACCATACAAGCACGAGCCTTTCACCGATTTTACGAATGATACAGAGCGTCAAGGCTATCTAGAAGCACTGAAAACAGTAGAAAGCTATTTGGGTCAGGACTATCCGTTGATCATCGGTGGCGAGAAAATCACGACTGATGACAAGATTGTATCCTACAACCCTGCCAATAAAACAGAAGTGATCGGCCGCGTGTCGAAAGCAAACCAGGAGCTTGCGGAACAAGCGATGCAGGCTGCTGTTGAAGCATTTAAAACATGG
>JAUZPT010000414.1 GCA_030705745.1 Bacillota bacterium
GAGCGGAAATCAACAGGACCATTATCAAGGATTATCACTAAATTAGATAGTAAGATTCTGAGAAAATAAAAAATTGTCGAAAAAATACCCCTTTCTCGACAATCTGGCCCTGGGGAATCTCCTGGGCTTTTTTTCTGTTCTTTTGTGGATAAAATTGTATAAAACAAGTAATTATGGAAAAAATGGACTTTATAAAGAATGGAGGGTTATGTGAATGAAACGTATTGTCTCAATTATGGCTGTTTTCATCTTATATTCGGTATTCAGCATCCCTTATGTATTTGCGAAAGAAGCAAAGAGCAATGATCTTGTAAACAATGTGAAATCCGCCATTTTGATTGAACGAGATACAGGGAAGGTCATGTACGAGGTTAATAGCAATCAAAAGCTCCCACCTGCGAGCATGACCAAAATCATGACCATGCTATTGATTATGGAAGCGATTGATAAAGGTAAGCTTAGCTGGAATGAAAAAGTTCGAACAAGTGAATACGCAGCTTCAATGGGAGGATCGCAAATTTTTCTTGAACCAGGAGAAGAAATGACGGTCAAGGAAATGCTACGAGGAATTGCAATCGGTTCAGGTAACGATGCGTCAGTGGCAATGGCTGAAAAGATAGGTGGGTCAGAACCCGCTTTTGTAAAAATGATGAACAAAAAAGCAAGAGAATTAGGCTTGAAAAATACATTTTTCAAAAATACAACGGGGTTGCCGGTCAGCGGCCATTATAGTACAGCACACGATATGGCAATAATGGCTAAGGAACTTTTAAAATATGATGGAATAACAAAATTTACAGGTTTGTATGAAGCGTATCTTCGAGAAAACACAGATAAGAAGTTTTGGCTTGTAAATACGAATAAACTTGTACGGTTTTACCCGGGTGTAGACGGATTAAAGACGGGTTTTACTGGAGAAGCGAAATACTGTCTGACAGCAACGGCACAAAAAAATGGAATGCGTGTGATTGCGGTTGTATTTGGGGCACCAACTTCTAAGGAGCGAAATGCACAGGTAACGAAGATGCTTGATTACGCTTTTAGCCAATATGAGACACATCCAATGTATAAGCGGAATTTTCCTTTGGCTAAGGCTGAAGTTAGTAAAGGAAGCTCCCCTACGGTGGAAGCAGTTACGAGTGAGCATATTTCATTGTTGACTAAAAAAGGTGAAAAAACAGCAAATATCAAGAAGAAAATACTTATTATTAAAAACTTGCAGGCACCAATCCATAAAGGCGATAAAGTTGGGATGATCCAGCTAGTCAAGGGTGGAAAAATTCTAACGGAAAGCCCCTTAGTAGCAAAATCGGATGTTAAGGAAGCCAGCTGGTGGATTTTGTATAAGCGAGCGTTTGGCATGTTTACAAAAGTAGGCGGCTAAACTGAATGGACGCTATAAAAGGGACGATGTCGAATTGGATTAATTCGGCACTACTTTTAGCGAATAGCCACTAGTTTTGTTTAATAGGAAGGATATTTTAAAAACAGAAGCGAATTCACTCACTATACCAGATTAAGGAGGCCAGGGATAGTGAGTCTTAACATTGATATGGAAATAAAACACGACGTTTTATGCATTCGCTTAAGCGGTGAATTGGATCATCATACAGCAGATGAACTGCGCACAAAGGCAACGGAGGCGATTGAAAAAAACGGAATTCATCACATTGTCATGAATCTGGAACAACTTTCTTTTATGGATAGCTCGGGGTTAGGGGTTATTTTGGGAAGATATAAACAAATAAAGCAAAACCATGGTGAAATGGTTGTGTGCGCTATTTCTCCTGCAATTAAGCGACTATTTGATATGTCAGGTATGTTTAAAATCATTGGCATGGAGCCGAATGAAGAATTTGCTTTGCACAGATTGGGGGTTGCCTAATCGTGAAAAATGAAATGAATCTTCAATTCAGCGCATTAAGCCAAAATGAGTCATTCGCACGCGTCACGGTTGCAGCGTTTATTGCCCAATTGGACCCGACAATGGATGAACTGACTGAAATCAAAACCGTTGTATCCGAAGCAGTAACAAATTCGATTATTCATGGCTATGACCATGATCCTAAAGGGATTGTTTATATTACCGTGTCCATTGACGACGGACTGATTGAAATGACAATTAAAGACCGTGGAAATGGAATTGCAGATGTGGAAGAAGCTCGACAGCCATTATTTACAACAAAACCGGATTTAGAAAGGTCCGGCATGGGTTTTACCATCATGGAAAATTTCATGGATGAGGTAGAGGTTCATTCACAACCTGGCACAGGAACCGAAATCAGATTACGAAAGCATTTGTTAAAAAGCAAAATGCTTTGCAATTAAGGAGACTTGGCTGTGGATGTGGAGGTTAAGAACGATCAAAATCAAACGTATTTAAAGGATCACGAGGTCAAGGAGCTTATCAAAAAAAGCCAGGATGGGGATCAGGGAGCAAGGGATTTGATCGTCGAGAAAAATATGCGCCTTGTTTGGTCGGTCGTGCAGCGTTTTCTGAACAGGGGATATGACCCGGACGATCTTTTTCAAATTGGTTGCATCGGGCTGTTAAAGTCGGTTGATAAGTTTGATCTTTCCTATGATGTTAAGTTTTCCACGTATGCTGTCCCGATGATTATTGGAGAAATACAACGCTTTATTCGTGATGATGGTACCGTCAAGGTTAGCCGTTCATTGAAAGAAATGGCTAATCGCATCAGAAAGGCAAAGGATGAATTAGCCAAAAACTTCGGAAGGGTTCCAACTGTCAATGAACTTTCAGAATATCTTGCTTTGTCCCCTGAAGAAATTATTCTTGCACAGGAAGCAAGCAGGACACCTTCCTCCATTCATGAAACCGTTTATGAAAATGATGGTGATCCAATCACATTGCTGGATCAAATCGATGATGGAAATAATGGTAAATGGTTTGACAAAA
>JAUZPT010000415.1 GCA_030705745.1 Bacillota bacterium
CTTCTCAAAATATAAAGTGGCCGCCGGTACCTATAATGGGAAAAATTACGGCGTTCCATTTGATTCAGGGGTTTCCGGCCTGTATGTACGGACAGATTATTTACAAAAAGCAGGTTATACGGTTAATGATTTACAGAACATCGATTGGAATAAATACATTGAAATTGCCAAAAAAGTAAAGGCTGCCACCGGCAAGCAAATGCTTACGCAAGACCCGAAAGACCTTGGCTTGATTCGTGAAATGATTCAATCAGCCGGTTCATGGTATTCCAAAAAAGATGGCACAACACCGGACCTGGCAAATAATGATGCACTAAAAGCGGCCTTCAAAACCTATAAATCATTAATGGATGCCAATGTTGTCAAGCCTGTTTCTGACTGGAGCCAATTTGTCGCAGCCTTTAACAGCGGTGATGTGGCAAGTGTTCCTACTGGTAACTGGATTACACCATCTATAAAAGCGGAAGCCTCCCAATCTGGTAAATGGGCAGTTGTTCCATTCCCAAAACTTTCTGGTGTAGCAAACTCCGTAAATGCTACTAACCTGGGCGGAAGCTCCTGGTATGTACTGAATGTTCCAGGCAAGGAAAAAGCACAGGATTTCTTAGGAAAAACATTCGGTTCCAATGTTGATTTCTATCAAAAATTAATAAAAGAAATCGGAGCCATCGGCACATACAAGCCGGCTGCCAATTCCGATGCTTATAAAGCAGCAGATCCATTCTTTGGCGGCCAAAAAATTATCTCTGATTTTGCAAACTGGACAGCCCAGATTCCACAGGTCAACTATGGCTTAAATACTTATGCCATCGAGGACATTTTAACAGTCAGTGCGCAGGATTACTTAAAAGGCAAGAATCTTGATGATGTTTTAAAAGACGCACAAAATCAGGCAGAACAGCAAATCAAATAAAACGTAAATGAACCACAAAACCCCGGAATCCCTATTTATTCGATACTTGTTCATCCAAGTACCAGTCGGGATTTCCGGGGGTTTTTAAAAGAAAAGGCTTCCTGCGCTTTTCTTAGCAGAATGTAAGGGGATGAGAGAACTTATGATGCCGGCAAGATCCGTAGAGACCGTGAAGCCAACAAAATTCAACCGCAATCTTCGAATGAAAAATACCCTTATTGGGTGGTCCTTTATTTCCATTGCTACCATCATGATTTGTTTGTTTTATTTTTATCCGATGGTTAAAGCACTATTATTATCTTTTGAATCAGGAACAGGGATAAACCTGAGATTTACAGGTTTGAATAACTATCTCAGGTTATTAAAGGACCCCACCTTCCTCGTAACCGTTAAAAATACGGTGACCTATCTCATCGTACAAGTACCCGTCATGATTATTCTGGCGATGTTTATTTCTGTTTTGCTGAATAATAAGAAATTGAAGCTGAAGGGCGTGTTTCGGACAGCTATTTTCCTGCCATGCGTTACTTCCCTTGTAGCTTATTCTGTTATCTTCAAATATTTATGTGCACAGGACGGGATTATGAACATGCTGCTGATGAAACTATCGCTCATTTCTCAGCCGATTCCCTGGCTCACTGACCCATTTTGGGCGAAAGTCGCCATCATTACAGCAATCACTTGGCGCTGGACAGGTTATAATATGATTTTCTTTTTATCAGCCCTGCAGAATATTGATGAATCCATCTTTGAAGCTGCCAGGATTGACGGCGCCTCATCCATCCAGCAATTCTTTAAAATCACAGTGCCGATGATGAAGCCTATCATCCTGTTCACCACCATTACTTCTACCATCGGGACGCTTCAACTATTCGATGAAGTCATGAACATTACAAAGGGAGGACCAGGCAATGCGACCATGACCATTTCACAGTATATCTATAATATTTCTTTTAAATATACTCCTGATTTCGGTTATGCAGCGACGGTCTCTTATGCGATTGTCATTCTGATTGTCTTCTTCTCAATCATTCAGTTTAAAGTAGCAGGTGATAAAAATGAGTAACGTTAAAAATACTTTCAGTTACCTCTTTCTGATTCTTGTTTCCCTTGTCAGTGTTTTTCCGTTTTTATGGATGATTATCAGCTCAACCAATAAATCTGTTGATGTGACGAAAGGAACCCTCCTGCCGGGAAGCTACTTTTTTCAAAACGTAAGCCATTTGCTAAAACAGGCAGACATTGTCACGGCTTTAATGAATTCGGCCAAAATTTCCATCACCACAACCGTTCTTGCGATGCTCATTGCTTCCTTGGCCGGGTATGGGTTCGAAATTTATAAGAGTAAAGCAAAGGATATTGTGTTTAACATCCTGCTGCTCTCCATGATGATTCCATTTGCGGCATTAATGGTGCCGTTATACCGGATGTTTGCGTCCATCTCGCAATCGCTGCCAAACATTGGGATCGACACGCTGACAGCTGTGATTTTACCGACAGTGACCACTGCGTTTTTAATTTTTTTCTTCAGGCAAAATACAAAAATGTTCCCAAAAGATATTCTTGAAGCCGGAAGGATTGATGGTTTAACGGAGCTGGGGGTTTTCTTCCGCATTTATGTGCCAACCATGAAAACCACCTATGCCGCAGCGGCCATTATCACTTTCATGGCAAGCTGGAATAGTTATTTGTGGCCGCTGGTTGTGTTGCAGTCGCCTGAAAATATAACGGTTCCTCTCTTAATCTCAAATCTGGGATCAAGCTATGCGCCGGACTTCGGTGTCATTATGACAGCGATCGTGATTGCCACTTTGCCTGCTGCCCTGATTTTCTTTATTATGCAAAAACATTTTGTCGCCGGTATGTTAGGTTCTGTAAAATAAGTTGGAATGAATGATAGAAAGGAAGCTAAATAGATATGACAATTGTTCCGAGTTTAAACTGGTTAACAGATTTGAATACCTTTGAGGTGAACCGGCTGCCAGCCCACTCCGACCACCGTTATTA
>JAUZPT010000416.1 GCA_030705745.1 Bacillota bacterium
GCGAATTTCCGGTTTTTGTATGGATTCCGAAACATAAAGAATAAGCAAACGATCCTCGACCTCTTTTAATTCGGAAAGTATACAATCCATGACCGGTTTCCCGCCTTTATGCAGGTTATCTTTCCCCCAGTTTTTAATCGCAAGTTCTCTTGTTTCAGGATTGTAACGAATCAACTTGTGATGCAGAGTGAAGCGATCCATTAACGACTGAACACTCTCAATCGAATAACCCAAATCAAAGGACATTTGTTTTTTCGTAATTCGATAGATTCCAATTTGAGTCGTATGCGGATTCGTAAGCAGATACAGGTAAAAATATTTATCCTCCGGGGTCATCTCTTCCAAAACAATCGGATTCTTCCAAAATTCAGTACGCACCATTCGATATTTTGCCATCATCAACCACTGTCCTTTCTTCTACTAAAATCTCCCTCAATTTTGATATATGGTTTAATGAATAAAAAGGACATATGGTTTTTATAAAAATGTGAATGTTTTATGACAAATGAAATTTCTAGTTAAGCGTTGGTAAACCTTATATGAAATATATGGAAATTAATTAAAGTTTTTCCACAAAAAAAACACTCGCAAATGTGATTTAACAACATTTTTGAGTGTTTTATCGTTTTACTATGAATCGCAGGTTTGCCTAGCTATAAAAGAGCTTACGAGTTTAACTTTGTCTGCGAATGTTGAGTAAATGATACATAAGCGTATCCTTACCCAACAAGCTCTCTAGTAGCAAGGCTTCTCTGCGAAGGCCTTACACCTATTATTCTGTAAATCGGGAAAATCCCATGGAAGAGTTTACTTTTTCCTCCCAATTTTGCTTTTGTTGTTTTAATTGAACAGATTTTAATTCTGAACAAATTCTGGTGATATCTACTTTTAGATCGTAGTGCCACTCTAAAGCAATAGAAGTATACAATTCATTCAATTGAGCAATCGAGAATTGATCCGTAGCCGACACAACTTCTCTAATTTCCTCTTCACTTAAAATCCTGTTTATTTTTTTCTTCATTAAATATTGATGACGCAGATTTTTATCAGGCCCTTTTATCTCATAAGCTCTGTCAAACCTTCCTGAGCGGTTCATGAGACCTGGGTCAATTTTTTCCGGATAATTGGTCGTTCCAATCAGAAAAATCCCTTCTCTTGAAGTTGCCCCGTCCAGAATATTGAGGAAAACAGATCGAACACTTGAAGGCATGGAATCAATGTCTTCAATAACCAACACCATGGGAGATAATTTTAAAACCGAAGAAAACACTTCTTTGATCGTATAGCTGGAGGTGAATTCGGTTATCTGCCAATAAGCGACAGGAGCCTCGATGCTGCTTGCGATCGACTTGACAAGAGTGGTCTTGCCATTTCCCGGTTTTCCATAAAGGAGAATCCCCCTTTTGTATGGAATATCATACGTTTTGAAAAATTCTCCGCTTTCAGAAAAAAACTGGTCAATCGATCGATAAATCTCTTTCTTGATCGAATCATCCAAGAAGACATCCTCTCTGCTTACTAAACTATTGATGTTTTCAATTTCTGTTTCAACACCATCATCCGTATCCGTAAACACCGTCACATAGTTTTTAATATACTCTCGTTTTCTCTTTAGAACATATTGGAGAAAAGAACGTAAACAAGCATCATTTTTGGCGAAAATTAAATCTTGGTCACTATCGCCATCCACCTGGTATATTCGAACCCGTGATAAAGCCACTTCAAAGTGAGGATAAAAATAAATTCCATTTTCAATCCTTGGCTTTATAATTAGTTCCATTGCCTTTTCCGTATGCCTAGAGGAAATGGTTTTAATCTCAGCTTCATTGTAAATATATGTAATGAACTGGACTTCTTTCGCGCTTTTTTTTACATCCTCCTCAAGGATTTCCCATATCTCATTCGATGTATCTTCATCTGAATACAGGTCAAAGTGAAAACCGCACACTTCTGCGAGCTTCTCTTGGATGGAAGAAATAATTTTCCCATAATCATAAAAAAAAGGCATATCATTGCGATTTAAGTCGGATATTTTAAATAAAGTATTTTTTTCGGCCATATTGCTCCCCTTTGTCGTAAAACAAACGAATTGTTTGAAATGAGTAGTTATGCTTTAATTTTATAAGACTGCTTAGGGGATTGTCTATATTGCGGTAGGTGGTTTTTTTATCCATTTCAAAAACCTTATCCTGCAAACCATGGAATGTATCCGAATTTTCTTCATGTAAAAAAACAGAATGGTCAATCCCACAATAGTTGTCTTCCCTTGTTTTCATTTAAGTTTTTCATGCCAAAATGAACTTCTTCTATAAGTTTTTTCAAGAATGGCTGCAAAGATTTTAGAATACGACGACTCACCGCAGGAACAACCGTCGTGACGAAGGAAAACGGATTGCAAGCATTGCCTAGATTGTGACGGATCGTTGTAGACTTCCCTGCACAGATGGGTCCATGAAATTAAAATTTAATTAAAAGAAGACCGCTATCAAACGGAAGCAAAATAGACTCACAGCCATCTGTCTTTGCAACCACGTCCATGAAATCCACTAGTTCTTCTTGATGTGATATGGCATTATCCACAGCAATCATTCCACCTGGAACAATCACACGGACAATATCCTGCCACCAGGAATGAGAAAGGTCGATCAACTATGGTGCGTTAGAGCCCATCCGTTAGTCTGACTCCCTTGACCACGGTGCACCACTGACTGTCGCTCCCTCATGGGAAGCACGCATAGTAATTAATCCTATTCTGGTTGTTGCGCCAGCCTTAAACTATTAATCTTGCAGTAGAAAGGTTGATTTAAATGGAAGTCATGATTGAACGTGCATGCGGTTTAGATGTCCATAAAGACTCTATAACTGGATGTATCATCACTCCAAATGGAAAGGAGATTCAAACATTTTCAACAAAAA